>CAOOJO010000491.1 GCA_948496895.1 uncultured Acetatifactor sp.
CAATCATCATCTGGTTCACCGACGGGAACAGGCAGTAGGAAAGGCCCATGCCCGCCGCCGTAGTCGCCACCGCCACTCCCAGGAACTGTACCAGAAGCCCTGCCACAATCTGGCCGCTCCTGTAGCCGATGGCTTTCATGGCCCCCAGATTCTTCATGTTCTCCTGGATATAGTGGATGACATTGGAGGAAATCACCACCATCGCAATCAATGCCACGAAAAATGCCATGGCGTTTACCACGCTGGAGCATATCATCTGGGAAATATACCGGGAGGTGGAAACCAGTTCATAGGAATTGCTCAGCATCCGGCTCGTCGGATAAGCGGCAGAGACCTTGTTTTTCAGCGCGGCCTCGAAGCTCTCGCTCTGCTCCTTATCCCGAATCCGCACCGAGACAAGTGTGGATGCCGGCGCGTAGCCGGACTCCTCCAGCTCCTCATATTTGTCCGCCGTAAGCAGCAGGGCGCTCATGCTGCAGTTGTGGGAGCCTGCCATAGCGCTGTTCAGGAACCCGCAGACCTGATAGCGCATTACATGGCTGCCGATGTTGATGTCCATGGTATCGCCGACAGAAATCTTCCCGTCAGCTCCATAGAGCATGGGCAGATAGACGCCGCTCTTCCCCGCTCCCTCCTCCACGATCTCCATCCGGCCCACCGGGCGGTTTAAGGCCGTCTCCTTTTCCAGTATCACGAACTCCGTGTTGACCTCGCCTCCGTTGTAGGCAAAGCTGCCTACCATGGACAGCGCGTCCTCGCAGGAAAATTCTGTTACATCACTGTCTTCTTCCAGCGTCTGCGTCAGGAAGTCCAGGAGCTCCTCCCCTCTGCTGTCTATGGCCAGGGTCACATGGCCGTCATGGAGCCTGTCATGGCAGCGGTCGAAATTGCGCTTATAGTCCAGCGACAGCATCAGCCCCAGGTTCAGCATGGCGGACGCCAGCAGGATCAATGCGATGATGGCAATGGTCTGCCCCTTTGCCCTGCGCAGGTTGGATGCTGCTATCAAAAAGCTTTTTCTCATACCCGTCACCCCCTACCATCCCATCTCTTCCAGGAACGCGGACAGCTTTTCATGCCGCGCCCGGTCGCCGGATACGTATCTGCCCAAATCGCACTCCCCCAGGATGCTGCCGTCCTTCAGGTACAGGATGCGGTTGCCCCGCCTGGCGGAGCGCATGTCGTGGGTCACCATGACCACGCTCTGCCCCTTTTCATTGAAGCAGCTCAGGGTGTCCAATACGTCCAGGCCGGTCTT
This sequence comes from uncultured Acetatifactor sp., assembly GCA_948496895.1. GTDB lineage: Bacteria > Bacillota > Clostridia > Lachnospirales > Lachnospiraceae > Acetatifactor. The sequence goes on from CAOOJO010000491.1 coordinate 1,259, forward strand.
GGAGTTCAGCGCGCCGGTGGGCTCATCCGCGAAAAGGATTCGGGGCGAATTGATCAGGGCTCGGACGATGCCCACCCGCTGGGCCTCGCCTCCCGACAGCTGGGTGGGGAACTTCTTCCAGTCCCTCTCCGGGATGTCCACCGCCTGGAACAGCTCCTTTGCCCGCTGCGCCAACGCCTTTTTGTCCCGGCTCACCAGAAGCCCTGCCGCCAGCACATTGTCCATGACGCTCATGCCGTCTATCAGGTAGATCTGCTGGAACACGAAGCCGCAGGAGTCCCGCCGGAACACCGCGAGCCTGTCGGAGCTGTAGTCGGATATGACCTCCTCCCCGAACCGGATGGTGCCTAAGCTGGGCGTATCCATCCCTGACAGGGCGTATAGAAGCGTGGACTTCCCGGCGCCGCTGGCCCCCATGATGACGGTGAAGTCCCCCTCGTAGAGCTTTAAGTCTATGTTCTTCAGTACATGCTGCAGTGCGCCTCCGCTTGAAAAGGATTTGCTCAGGCCCTCTGTCTCCAGCAGGATTTTCTTCATGAATCCATACCCTCCGTTTCTTCGCCGCTTTTGTCCGTTTCTCATGCTTGCGGCTTTTATGGATTCTATTTTCCTATTTTAAACCTTAAATGTCTTTACTGAAACCTTAAATAAGTCTTAAATCTGTCATGATTCTTCTTTCCTTTCCGCCGGGAAAATGGTATGATAATGAGGTAACCTCAAACCACGTACCACCATCAAGAAAGGAACCGGGATTATGGCATTGGCACAGTTAAAGACCTATACGGAAGAGGATTATTATAATCTGCCGGAGGATGTGCGGGCAGAGTTGATTGACGGACAGTTTTATTATATGGCTGCACCCAGCAGAATCCACCAGGAAGTACTCAATTTTATGAACACTGAAATCAACCTTTACATCCGCTCAAAAAAAGGGAACTGCAAAGTCTACCCCGCCCCCTTTGCTGTCAAGCTGTTCGCAAACGACGACAAACTTATAGTCGAACCGGACATAAGCGTAATCTGCGACCCGAACAAGCTGACTGACCGGGGATGTACCGGAGCGCCCGACTGGATCATAGAAATCATTTCCCCCAGCACCGCCAGCTATGACTATATCCGCAAATTGAATCTCTATGCGGATGCCGGGGTAA
>CAOOJO010000492.1 GCA_948496895.1 uncultured Acetatifactor sp.
GGGAGGATTCGCGGCAATGTGCCCGAGCTTCCGGACGCGTATCCGGAGCCCAGCAACTGGGGGATACTGCCCGCCTACGGCCTGTTCGCCAAGCATGTGGACGGCCTGACGCTGCGGAACATCCGCTTCTCCTGCAAGGTGCCGGACGGACGGCATGTCTGCGTCTTCGATGACGTAAAGGACGTGTGCGTGGACGGCATGGAGGCCTACTGCGCCGGGGACATCGCCCCTATAGCGGCCGTCACGGATCATTACAGGCGGCACACCAACGCGGAGAACGTGCCGGAACAGCCCTATTTCACCACCACCGTGGCAGGGCTTGCAATCCACGGGCCTATGATCCTTACGGACGATATCACGAAAGGCCAGGCCAGGGAGATTCCGGATAAGTCCCGCCTGGTCCGGGAGGTGGAGATCAACGCGCCCGCACCCGGCACCCCTCAGGACAGCCTTTACTCCCTGCCCACAGTGCCCTGCCAGGAGACCGGCTATCAATACGCGGTGGAAACCGACAGCTATCCCATTCCCCTGACGGTGCACCGCCCCTATATCCAGCCGGTGCCGCCGATTCGAACCGCGGTGGGAGTCCCCTGCCTGGTGAAGCTCACTGTGCGCAATCCCGCCAGCGACATCTCGGACATCGCGACCGGCATAAAGCAGTACAATGAGCAGATATTAGGACCCAATTACAGCGTAAAAGGCGTCATATCGCCTCTGCGGCTGTCCTGTGAAAACCTCCCGGAGGGGGCAGGCTTCGATGCCGCGTCCATGGAGTTTTCCTGGACACCCACCGAAGAGCAGGCGGGAGAGCACCGTATCGTCTTCGCGGTGGACGATGGCCTGATGCCGGAGAGAATGCGGATGAAAATCACCGTGGAGAATGGCGCCGCGGAGAACTGATTCCCCCATGTAAGAATATAAGATAGAACGAGGATGGATAACCGATATGGCAAATGAGATAACAAAGTGCCCCATGTGCGGCACCAAGCTGAAAATGATGAACGGGAGGATGACCTGCAAGGAATGCGGCTATTATGTCAGGGGCAGCGAGGAGCAGAGCGCTTCCCAGGCTGCAGGGCAGCAGTCCGCCCAAAGTAGCGCCACCCTTCCCAAAAACAGCACCACCACCTCCGGAAACCGGCGCGACCGTTTCGTCACCCCCGGTCAGTCCGGCTATTCCGGGCAGACCTCTTCCTCCTGGCAGTCCGGCGCATCCAAAAGCCCGTCCTCCGGGAGGCACGCCGAACACAATCCCACGGTGGCGATTGTGATAGGGGTGCTGGCGGGCGTGGTCTGCGTGGCCCTGTTCGCCCTCATCGTCCTTTTCAAATCCGGCTCCCTGAAAGACATGCTGCCGGATAAGGAGTCCGGCAGCTATGCCAGCTCCTCCACCCAGGAGAAGATTACCTCTTCGGAGGCTGCCCAGGAGGAGACGGACGCGCCCACCAGAGGGGATGTCAGCTCCGCCCCCAAAACGCCCCAGTCCAGCTTCTTCTGGTCCGTGGCGGAGTACATCTGGGATAAGCCCTGCGACACCATCACGGAGGAGGAGTTCGCCAGCCTCACCGCGCTTCAGATTGACCGCGACGAGCGGAGCATCACCTATCAGTTGGATCATGGAGAGGCTGACACTGCCACTTATGAGACCGATGCGGGGCTGGAGCTTTCCGATCTGTCCTGCTTTACCGGGCTGGAGTGGATTTCCATCGATGATTCCCTCTCGAAAGGGGACCTGCGGGGGCTGGAATCCCTCACCGGCCTTTACGCCGAGAACAGCCTGACCGAGATGGCTTCCATCGTCCCCCATCCGGAATCCATCACGGAGCTGGGCGTATACGATACCTTCCTGGCATCCAGCCTGTCGGGGCTGGACGCTTTCCCGAACCTCATGTACTTAAAGGTGGACTATGCCGGGCTGGAGGATATCTCCGCCCTGGAGCAGTTCCCCGACCTGCTGGGCCTGTCCCTGTCCGGCTGCGACAGGCTGACGGATTTCTCGCCGCTCATGTCCCTGTCTAACCTGGAGGAGCTGAGCATAGAATCCGACCAGCTCAAGAGCATCGACTTTGTAAGGAGCATGCCTGCCCTGAACAACCTGAGCATAGAGAGCACCCAGATATCCAGCGTGGACGCCCTGGGGGACTGCCCTCAGATGGAGTACCTCTACCTGTATCTGGACGGCTCCTATAACACCACAGACTATTCCGTCATCGGCAATCTGGTGCTGCTCAGGGAGCTGACCCTGGAGATGAGCGGCAACTACAACGGCGTCATGCCCTCCTTCGAGAATCTGACAGACCTCCAGTACCTGGAGTTAAAGGGCGTGCGGGACGTGTCCCCCATAAAGGACGCGGTGAACCTGACCTACCTTTCCCTGGAAGACTGCAGCGGGGATTCCC
>CAOOJO010000493.1 GCA_948496895.1 uncultured Acetatifactor sp.
AGCCCTCCTGATAGCCCCCGTACCAGAGCAGCTCCCTGGCAGGGCGCTCTCCCGCGGCCAGCAAGGAGCGGTTGTGGTACACGGTCTGGTAGAGATGCCCCGGATACCCCTCGTGGGCCAGGGTGGTGTACAGCTCCAGCCCGTCAGGGGTCTTCTGGCGGTTGATGTAGATCGTGTTGGAGGCGGTGTCGTCCAGGGGCGCGGTCAGGTAGAAGGCCGGGGCGCAGTAGTCCGCCAGGCTGTCGGACACTGCTTTCACATGCACGTCCACCGCCCCGCCGGGGATGGGGGGAAAGTCCTCTGCCATCCTCTGCTTTAGGTCCAGCAGCATCTGGGAGGCCTCCCGATAGGGAAAGCCGGGGGCAGTCTCCAGGGCATAGTACTGGAGGATTTCGGGGTGGTCCGCCGCCAGCTTTTTGATGTTCTGGTACTCTCTGGAGAACTGCTCCGCCAATAGCTGCTGGATCTCCTCCATGGAACGGTAGGAGCCGGTCTGGGAGATCAGCAGCTCCTGATAGTAGGCCTTGCCCTCCGGCAGCGCCGCCAGCCCGGCAGGCAGGGCATCGTCGTCCTCCAGCAGAAGGAGGCCGTCCCCCAGGCTGGCATAGGCGGGCAGCACCACGGTCTTCAGGAGCCTTTCGTTCTGGGCGGTATAGTGGCCGGCCTCCGCAGACGTCACAAGGCCCCTGCCGAAAAGCTCCTCCAGCCGCTCCTGGAAGGTGGTCTGCAGGAAATGGGTGCCTGCCTCCAGGGCCTGTTTTGTGACAATAGTGTCACATTGCCTTCGCACGTCCTGGAGGAAGGCTGCGGGCATGGGAAATCCGGCAGCGGCCTTCTCCTGCTCATAGGCCAGCAGGGAGGCGAAGTACTCGTCCGTCTGGTCCAACAGCGCCAGATAGTCCTCCACGTCCCGCCTGCTGCGGAAGGTGTACTCCGCCAGCAGGATAGGAAGCTGGGTCTGGGTGCCGGAGGCGGGGGACAGGGGCTCGTCATAGTAGGCGAAGCCGCTTAAGCTCAGGGAGTTCTCCAGAGAGCGGGTCAAAAGCTGCCAAAGCCTGGCATCCGCCGGGGAGAGCTTATCCGCGTCCAAGGCGTTCAGCGCGGCCAGCATGTTCTCGGTGGCCGCCTGGCTGCCCGGCCTGCTCTCGGCGCTGTAGCAGGAGAGGGAGGGCGCATAGTCATGGATGCCGAAGTCCGCCGGATTGGCCAGCGTATAGTGGAGGTCCAGGGTATCGGCCGCCAGCTCCTGGGTGAAAAGCTTCGTGGTAAGGCTCTCGAAGCGCTTTTCGTCCCGTTGGTATGTAAACAGGAAAAGGGTCAGCCCCAGAAAGGCCAGGAGAAAGGCAAGGCCGAAGAGGAGCTGCTTGGTGGAAAGACGGGAATTTGGTTTCAAAAGATCACCTGAAAGGGAAACGTTGCTACATTATATGTAGAATTCCGGTACAATATTGACTTTGGGGCCGCTTTTTTTTATACTGATAGATAGGGACTTTCGCATAAATCAGCATAGACGCAGAAAAGAGGTAGATTATGAGCGAAGAGATCAGGAAAGCGATTCAGGAGGGACAGACGGTGCTGGGGCTGGAGTTCGGCTCCACCCGCATCAAGGCTGTCCTGGTGGACAAAAGCCATCAGCCCATCGCCCAGGGAAACTGGGAATGGGAGAACCGGCTGGAGGACAATATCTGGACCTACAGCCTGGAGGACATCTGGGAGGGGCTGCGGGGCTGCTACAGGAACCTGGCCCAGGACGTACAGGCGAGGTACGGCGTGCCTCTGACCAGGCTGGCGGCCCTTGGCTTCTCGGGCATGATGCACGGCTACATGCCCTTTGACGTGTCAGGGAAGCTCCTGGTGCCCTTCCGCACCTGGCGCAACACCATGACGGAGGAGGCATGCAAAAGGCTGCTCCCGGTATTTAACTTCAACATACCCCAGAGATGGAGCATCGCCCATCTCTATCAGGCCATCCTGAGCGGCGAGGGGCATGTGAAGGACGTGGCGTTCTTCACCACCCTGGCCGGGTACATCCACTGGCAGCTCTCCGGCGAGAAGGTGCTGGGCGTAGGCGAGGCCTCCGGCATGTTCCCCATCGACTCCGCAACCTGCGATTACGACGTGCGGATGCTGGAGCAGTTCGACGAGCTGGTGGCGGACAGGAACCTGGGCTGGAAGCTTCGGGACATCCTGCCCAAGGTGCTGTGCGCGGGACAGACCGCCGGGTGGCTTACCGAGGAGGGGGCGAAGCTCTTAGACCCCACGGGCGCCCTGCAGCCCGGCGCGCCCATGTGCCCTCCCGAGGGGGACGCGGGCACGGGCATGACCGCCACCAACAGCGTGCGGAAGCGCACCGGCAATATCTCCGCGGGCACCTCCATCTTCTCCATGGTGGTGACGG
>CAOOJO010000494.1 GCA_948496895.1 uncultured Acetatifactor sp.
ACGGGGGCGAGCCGGGAGCGCTCCTGGCAGCCACGGCGGCCCTGCTCCTGGCGGTGTCGCAGCTGCTTCTCTACACGAGGCAGATCATGTCTGCCGAAATACGGGAGGATATCTACGGCAGGATTCAGCGCAAGGTGCTCCACGGTTCCATGGAGAGCCTGGGAAAAAGCGACCTGGGCGGAATCGCCGCCTATTATATGACGGATGTGGATCAGATCGACGCTTTCGTCAACCGGATTCTGGGAAAGGCGCTGCCCGACCTGGCGGGATGGCTGCTGACCCTGGGGGCGCTGTTTTGGCTGGATTCCCTCCTGGGCATCGCCGGGATCCTTGTGACGGCTGTTCCCGTCCTGTTCCTGCACCGGATGAGCCGAACCGTGGCAAGGGGAGCGGAGGGATACCAGAAGGCCCTGGAAAGGGCCAACCAGAGCGCGGCCACAGGGCTGCACAACCTGGAGGCCATAAAGGCCTCCCGCAGGGAGGACGCCTTTCTGCGGAGGTACCAGGAAGGGCTGGCGTCCCTGCAGAGACAGAAGCGGAGGCTGGCCATATGGGAGGCGCTTCTGGGCCTTCCCATGCTGACAGGCGCCTTTGGGACGATCGTCCTTCTCACGGGCCTGGGCGGATGGCTGGTGCTGGCGGGACGCATTACCGCCGGCGGGCTGCTGACGGTGATTACATTGACGGAAAACATCCTTTCCTTCAGCATGGGCCTGGACGGCACGGTGTCGCGGTTTCGGCGGGCCCAGGTCAGCATCCGGAGGCTGGGCGGCTTCCTGGGACAGGAGGATGAAAGGCAAGGCGGCCGGGAGGCGGAGGAAATCAGGGACATCGTCTTTGACAGGATTCACTTCACCTATCCGGGCAGCGGGGGGAAGGAAATCTATCAGGGCCTTTCCCGGCGCTTTCAGCGGGGAATGCTCTATTTCATAGAGGGCGGAAACGGAGCGGGAAAGACCACGCTGATAAAGCTGTTGACGGGCATTTACGATGTGTCCGCGGGGCGGATCCTGATAAACGGGATTCCGTTACAGGAATATCGCCTGGCAAAACTGCGGGAGAGAATCGTGGTGGTGCCCCAGGAGAACGTCCTGTTTCAGGGAAGCATCCGCCACAACCTGACCTGCGGGCGGGACATAAGCGCCGGGCAGGTGGAGGAGGCCTGCAGGAGGACGGGCATCCATGAGGAAGTCCTGAGGATGCCGGAAGGGTACGAGACCATGCTGCCGGAAGGGGGCGGTTTCCTCTCCGGCGGGCAGAAGCAGCGGCTGTGCCTGGCCAGGGCGCTGCTCAGGCAGGGAGACGTCTATGTCTTCGACGAACCCACCAGCGCGTTGGACAGGGCGAACAGGGACCGCTTCACGGCGCTTCTGGCCAAGCTCGGAGAAGAAAAAATCGTGGCCGTAATCACCCATGACAGGGAGCTTCCGGAATCACCGCTTTTGGGGCCGAACCGATGCACAGTGGAAATAGAGGCCCTGTAAGCTTAGCTCGAGGGACGTGAATGAGGCGGAAGACAGGAAGCGCCCAGGGCGGTTCAGGGAGCAGGAGGCGGCCGGGAAAGGGGTTGGAGAGATGAAGAACAAGATTTTGCTGCGGAAGATGCGCAGGTGGGCAGTTCCCTACACAATGAGCACCATCATGGTGGCATGCCGCAATTTCCTGATTACATGGCTTACGGCCCTGATCGGCAGCAGCGTGCTGAACCTGGCGGAGGGCGGAAGGACATCGGATCTGTCCGGACGGCTGGCCACTCTGGCGCTGTACATCCTGGCCTTCCTGGCATTTGACACCATAGGGCTGTTCTGGCAGTCGGTGACCATACACAGGATGAGGAATCAGCTCAGCGCCATCCTGTATGACAGCATATTGAAGGCCCGGTACGACAAGGTGTCCGCCATGGGCCAGAAGGGGGAGCTGCTCTCCCGGATGAATTCTGACGTGGAAACGGTATCCTCTATCTTAGGCGGTGTCCTGATGCCGTGCATGACCCTGATTTCCGGTATCGGCGCTACGGTCACGGTGGCTGCCGTCCACTGGAGGCTGTGCCTCCTGGCCTATGGGATGGGAGCGCTGTGCTGGGGCGCCCAGACGCTAGTCATCCGGAAGGAGCGCGCCACCATCGCCGGGCTTCAGGAGAACAGGGCGGCTGCGCTGGGCCTCTGCGGCGAGGGCTTCCAGAACGCTTTGACGATCAGGCTGTGCGGCCTGGTGGATGCCTTTGAGGAGAAGGTGCTGGGGAACCTTTTCGGCTTCCGGCAGCTCTCCCGCAGACTGGCCCTCCAGAAGACGGGGGAGGGAGCAGGAGGCACGCTGCTGCAGTATCTACAGAGCGTGGGAATGCTCTTCGCGGGCTGCATCCTGTACCAGAGAGGGGAAATCAGGCT
>CAOOJO010000495.1 GCA_948496895.1 uncultured Acetatifactor sp.
TGGAATGGATCGCCGAGCAGGTGATGAACGGGCTTGACCTGATCTCCACCTCGGTCCTGGGCGCCCTGGGCTGCGACATGGGGACCTTCCTGCGCTACTTCCCCGCTGCGGAGACCATGTACAGGATATTCGTGGCGGCCGCCATAGGGCTGGTCCTCCTGAACTGGGTATGGCAGCTCTTCCGGAACTTCGGGCTGGTGGCAGGAGTGGAAGCGGAAGACCCCCTGAAGCTGAGCATCCGCTCCGTCCTGTTCATCGGGCTGATCTACTACTGTGACCAGATCACGGACATGGTGTTGGACATCGGGGGCACGCCTTACGCATGGATACTCTCATCGGACCTGCCGCCCCTGAACTTTGCGGACTTCAACTCCGTCCTGCTGACCATCCTGGGCGTATGCGCCAGCGGCTCCGTCGCCCTGATCGCGCTGATACTCCTGCTGATCCTGGCATGGAACTACATCAAGCTGCTGTTCGAGGCTGCGGAGCGCTATGTCCTGCTGGGCGTGATCGTCTATACGGCCCCCATGGCGTTCGCCACCGGCGCGTCCCAGTCCACCTCGAACATCTTTAAGTCGTGGTGCCGGATGTTCGGCGGTCAGATATTCCTGCTGATGATGAACGCATGGTGCCTGCGCCTGTTCACGTCCATGGTAGGCAGCTTCCTCTCCAACCCGTTGTCGCTTTAAAAAGGCCGCTATGAGAACAATCCGACAGATATGTGCTTGCCTGCAGACCTGCAGGGAAAGCAAGAACTGGAGACATATATGAAGAAAAAGAAAGACAGGGTCTATACCTTAACCCTTACCGCTGCCCTTTTCCTCTCCCAGTCCATGACCGCCCTTGCGGTATCGGAGAGCGACGTGCAGGCAGTCGGGAAGGAGACCGCCGCCGGGAACGTGTTCATCTGGTTCCTGTGCGCCATCGCCTTCCTGAAGATCAGCCAGAAGATAGACAGCTTCCTGTCCAGCCTGGGCATCAACGTGGGGCACACCGGCGGCAGCATGATGGCGGAGCTGATGGTGGCCGCCAGGGGGCTCACCACCGCAAGGAACGTGGCAGGCGGCTCCAGCTTCCGGGGCGGCTCCTTCCGCATGGGAGGCACCTCGAACAGCTCCAGCCAGTCCGCCTTCCTTTCCGGAGGGCTCGCCGGTGCCGTCGGGAGGCAGTTCGCCCAGAGCGCCGTGCAGGCCATGACCGGCCATTCCGGCAACCCCATCAGCCGCAGGGCCTTCGAGTCCTCCGCGAAAAAGGGCGGGGACTTCGCCAACGGCGTCACCGGGGCCGTGGCAAAGGGGAGCATCAGCTACACCGGCTCCATGACCGGGGCACAGGCAGCCCAGGCGCTCACCTCCTACATGGGGCAGGCCGGCATCCCCGACGCCCCCAGCTATTCCGGCGTGGAGATCGGCGGCGGGCGCATCATGGGGACGGAGACCTCGGTTGACCACCCCAACGGCACGGCCTTCGGCATGTACAGCACTGAACAGTACATGGCACCGGATGGCGACTATGAGACCGTCACAACCGCCGACAACGCCACATGGTACAGGCAGTATGCCGCCGACACGGTGGAGCGCACCCCGTACATGACCGGGGCAGGCAAGATAGCCTACCATGAGGACATCGTGCAGAAGCTCCCTGACATACCAAGAAGAAAGGACCGTGTGTAGATGCCTGAAGAAAACAGCAGAAAAGAACAGCCCGCCCTCTCCCGGGCGGCATCGGCGGTAGGAGCCGCAAAAGGCGCCATTAAGACCGGCAGGGCGGTGGCCGGGGCGGCAAAAGGCGCTGCGGCAGGCCCTTATGGGATGCTGGCGGCAGGGCTGTGGGAGAGCCGGAAGCCCATCGGGAAGATACTGGCGGCCTCTGCCGCCCTGCTGATGCTCCCGGTCCTGTTCCTCCTGATGCTCCCCTCCCTGATCTTCGGGGGCTCCGGACTGGATGATGCCAGCGGCGATGCACTGAAGGACAACAGCGCCATCATGGAGAACATCGCGGAAGTGGAAGCCTCCATCGAAGCCATCCTGCGCGGGAAGCATGACGCCCTGCTGGAGGAGATACAGCGGGAAGCGGATGCCCTCGGCTCAGATTGCGAATATGGGATCACGGATGACTTTTCAGACCGCATCATCTATGAGAGCGCCCTGGTCATCTCCCAGTTCTGCGCCTCCCAGGAGGACTACCAGGAGATCAGCCTTGCAAAGTTGGAGAGGATGCTGCGCAATAATGCGGACGGCATCTTCACCTACACCGTGGAGGTCACGGAATATGATGAGACGGATGAAGAGACCGGGGAGAGCCGCACCATATCCCATCACCAGTACACGGTGCAGTATGCCGGGGACAGCTATTTTGCCAGGAACGTATTCCACCTGACAGATGA
>CAOOJO010000496.1 GCA_948496895.1 uncultured Acetatifactor sp.
GATTCCCTGGTCCGCCAGCTCTTCTTCTGTCAGTTGGGAATGGGTGGTGGTGGCCGGATGGATGACCAGACTCTTTACATCCGCCACATTGGCCAGCAGGGAGAAGATTTCCAGATGGTCGATGAACCTGTGGGCCTCCTCCTGCCCGCCCTTGATTTCAAAGGTAAAGATGGACGCGCCGCCATGGGGGAAATACTTCTCATACAGACCGTGGTCGGGATGATCCGGCAGGGAAGGATGGTTCACATGCTCCACCAGGGGATGGGCGCTTAGGTATTCCACCACCTTCTTCGTATTCTCTGCATGGCGGTCCAGGCGCAGGGAAAGTGTCTCCACGCCCTGCAGGAGCAGGAAGGCGTTGAAGGGGGAGATGGTGGCGCCGGTATCCCGCAGAAGGATGGCCCTGATATAGGTCACGAAAGCGGCAGGCCCCACCGCGTCCGCGAAGGAGATGCCATGGTAGCTGGGATTGGGGTCGGCGATGGCAGGATATTTCCCGCTGGCCTTCCAGTCGAACTTCCCGGAATCCACGATGATGCCGCCCAGTGTGGTCCCGTGGCCGCCGATGAATTTGGTGGCGGAATGCACCACGATGTCCGCGCCGTGCTCGATGGGCCTGATCAGGTAGGGGGTGCCGAAGGTATTGTCGATGACAAGGGGCAGGCCGTGGGCGTGGGCGAGTTCAGCGATGCGGTCGATGTCAGGGATGTCGCTGTTGGGGTTGCCCAGGGTCTCCAGGTAGATTGCCCTGGTCTCAGGTCGGATCGCCGACTCCAGCTCGGCCAGATTGTGGGCGTCTACGAAGGTGGTGGTGATGCCGTAATGAGGCAGGGTATGCTCCAGCAGATTGTAGCTGCCCCCGTAGATGGTCTTCTGGGCCACGATGTGCCCGCCGTCCTGGGCCAGGGCCTGGATGGCGTATGTAATGGCCGCCGCGCCGGAAGCCAGGGCCAACGCCGCCACGCCGCCCTCCAGAGCGGCGATTCTCTTCTCCAGCACGTCCTGGGTGGAATTGGTCAGGCGGCCGTAGATGTTGCCGGCATCTGCCAGGCCGAAGCGGGCCGCCGCATGGGCGGAATCACGGAATACGTAGGATGTGGTCTGGTAGATGGGCACGGCCCTGGCATCCGTGGCCGGATCGGGGTGTTCCTGACCTACATGCAATTGAAGGGTTTCAAATCTGTATTGGCTCATTATAGTTTCCTCCTTAAGGAATTATGTAAATAAATGTAAATCTGGTTAACAGGATACACCCATTTGCCTACTATGTCAATAGGTTATTCAAAAATTTCCAATACAGGAGTTGCAGGCAGAAGGGAATTCTGATACAATTTTGAAAGAAAGAAGGAAGCGAGGAGGGCATTATATGGCAGCACAGGGGATAAAGCAGGATATGGGAAGCGGCAGCATCCCGAAGCTGATGCTGAATCTGGCGATTCCGGCGGTGGTGGCGCAGCTGATCAACATGCTCTACAATATCGTAGACCGAATCTACATCGGGCATATTCCGGACGCGGGGGCCTCGGCGCTGACCGGCGTGGGGCTGTTCCTGCCTATCCTGATGATGATTAATGCCTTTGCCATGCTGGCGGGCTCCGGCGGCGCGCCCAGAGCGGCTATCGCCATGGGGAAGAAGGACATGGAAAGCGCCAGGAAGATTCTGGGGAACTGTTTCTCCGTGCTCATGCTATTTGCCGTCATACTGACGGTGGCGTTCTACATCTTCGCGCCGCAGCTGCTCCGGCTCTTCGGCGCCAGCGACGTGACGCTGCCCTATGCCCTGTCCTATGCCCGCATCTATATCCTTGGAATCGTCTTCGTGATGATCGTGATGGGGCTGAATCCCTTCATCACCACCCAGGGCTTCGCCAAGTTCAGCATGATCACCACGGTGGTAGGGGCTGTGTGCAATATCATTTTAGATCCGATTCTGATTTTCGGCCTCCAAATGGGGGTACGGGGAGCCGCCATCGCCACGGTGATCAGCCAGGCGGTCAGCGCCCTCTGGGTGCTGCGCTTCCTGCGGGGCCCCAGGACCATGCTGAAGCTCACGCTGCCCGACATGAAGCTGGAAGCCCCCATCATCCTGCCCTGCCTGGCCCTGGGCATTTCCACCTTTGTGATGCTCAGCACGGAGAGCCTCCTGAACATCAGCTTCAACAGCAGCCTCTCCCGCTTTGGCGGGGATGTGGCCGTGGGAGCCATGACGATCATATCCTCCTGCAGCCAGTTAGTCACATTGCCCCTGCAGGGAATCTGCCAGGGCGGCCAGCCCATCATGAGCTACAATTTCGGCGCGGGCAAGAAGGAACGGGTGAAGCAGGCCTTCCGCTGCCAGTTCCTGGCCTGCACGGCTTATGCGTCTTTGATGTGGCTGCTGATGCT
>CAOOJO010000497.1 GCA_948496895.1 uncultured Acetatifactor sp.
GCCTACGGTGATGTATTCCAGGCCTGCCCGGGGCACTACGCCCCCTTTCAGGGCGTTGATCAGAATATTCGCTATCCTTGTAGGTACTTGCTTAGTCATATGGATTCCACCATCCCCCTCACCTGGTCTGTATCGTCATCATATATTACGAATTCCTCGTCTAAAAGGCTGTCCCCCACGAAGTCCATGGCCTTCTCGTTGATGCCGTCCATCAGGACTTCCAGCATGATGCCATGGCTGTCCGCAAAGGGCTTCAGATTCCCCTCACCCTCCAACGCCAGGGCCAGCGCTTTCCGTTCTGTCTCCGTCAGGGCGGCTTTCAACTGTTCCCATGGGTCGGAGCCTGCCGCCAGCTCTTCTGGCTGAGCATCCGACTGGGTGTCCTCCTGAATCTGTTCTTGCCGGATTGCGTCCTGTTCAATCGTGTTCTGTTCAATTACATTCTGTTCGATTGCGCTCTGCCGGATGCCGTCCTGCCAAATCCCAGGCCCGCCGCCCCCATCCAGAAAAGCGCCTCTCTCACCGTCTCCATCCTGCCCGCGCAGCCGCCCTGCCGACACCCCCGCCATCTCCGGCGCCTCCTCCGGCACGATCAGCCGCTCCTGGGTGGCCAGGGCCTCCCTGCGGATTCGCTCCAGCGCCGCGCTGTCCACCCGGACTACCGTCTTCGTGGCCTCCCTGTAGAATTCCTCCACCGCAGCCGTGACGGTTTCCTCCAGGGATATCCCGTCCTTTCGCAGCTCGTCCGCCATCACAGGGCTTAAGGCGTCCGGATTCGCGGTCAGCTTATGCTTATATTTCGTCAGCCGCCGCAGCACGGACTCCATCTGCTTCAGGCAGAAGCCCAGCAGCCGCTTCCCGCTCTCGGTGGTAATCATGGCGCTGAATGTCCAGCGGTTCTGGCTGCACAGGTAAACCTCCTTCTCCGACAGCACCACCCGCCTGTCGGCCTGCCTTGCCGCCGGGTAGAACAGCGCCCCCTGAAACGGCGTCCACGCCGCCATGCTCCGGGTGGGCTGGAAGATGTATTCCTCCAGATCCGCATGGCAGCCGCTGAAAGCCCTGCGCAGCCTGTCCATGGTAAAATAGAAGCAGTCCTGCACCAGCGCCCTGTTCTCTTCCGTATAAAAATTGGATTTCCTGATGTCGTATTTCGATATGGCACAATATAAGTCGAACTTATCTTCCGGATTGGCCAGCTTGGGATAGTACGCCTCCAGACCGTTCTCCCCGATGAACTCCCGGAACGGCTTGGGAAGCTCATAATAGATATGGTAGTCCTTCAGCCATTTTACCACATACTTGTCCAGGGACGCGTCATAGACCCGGTAGGCATCCCAGAAAACCATCAGCCTCTCCAGCCCTTCCTCCGGGCCTTCCACGCCGATATTGTTCAACAGCTCATAAAGATACAGAAAAGCGTATGACGTGGAGGTCTGCTGGATATTCCCCTGCCGCACCTGTGTCCGCCAGGTAAAGTATGTCCGCAGCTGCCCGTACCCCATCATCTGGTAATTGGGGAAATAAGCGGAATAGGGCAGGACCCTCTCGCAGTCGTCCTCGAAGTCCTTCATGAACATGCCCTGCCGGTAAAAGAGCCTGGAGTTCTCCTGCTGGATCCTCTTGTCATAGAACCTGGAATTGCCAAAGGTCAGGATCCTGCTCTCCCTGGCGATGTCCCGCATCTGGTTGAAGCGCTCCCGCATGGGATCCGACTCCCTGGCCGCTTCCCGGGTTCCCGCGGAAATCTCCTCCCCCTGCGTCTCCCGGTTCCGGTCGGTCCGCAAGACAAACTTCCCCACCCCGGGCATGGGACAGGAGTCGTATTCAATCTCGTAGTAGGGGGCTTCCTCCGGGAAGACATCGGGCACAGAGGTCGGCCCAGCCTTCCCTCCGGGAATCCGCTCACCTCCGGGCAGCCTCTCTTTCCCGGACTGTCCGCTTTCCCTGAAAGCCCCTTCCTCCATGGCAGACCCTTCTCCCGTAGAATCCCCCTCTTCCATGGACTGCCCCTGAATCTCCTCAAATATCTGAAATGCCTCAAACTCCCTTGGAATGCTCTTCTTCCATTCGTACTTGCCCATCTCTTCCCCCGACGCGCGACCTGCCAAATGTTCCAAACATTTGTTCCATTGTACCAAAAAGAAGGGGGATAGTCAATCCCCCTCCGGAAATAGCGTGGATTATCTGCAGACGGCATCTGCGAAAAACTTTAAATAAGAGGACTGCCCTGCTTCGGCAGCCCTCCTTCCTTTATCATCCCAAACCGCACGCCGCTCTCCCAGACGGCTTCACAGATTGCAGTATTTCCTCCAGGTTCCCCTGAAGTACCGCCACACAAAGCAGCAGACCCGGAAGACCCAGTCCACCACCATG
>CAOOJO010000498.1 GCA_948496895.1 uncultured Acetatifactor sp.
TCCGCGTTGTCACCACATCCTTTCCCGTTGTTCTATGCTCTGGCAGACATATGCCTGTCTTTCCATTCTCTGTCGTCACCTGCCGGAGTCCTTCGCTTCTCCTCTGTCCCACTGTATATGCTGGACAAGGGCCGTCTCCTCCGTAATCGGCAGCAGCGCCGTGTCCTCCATGGCCTGGATGGTCTCGATGATCTCCGGCAGGGCCTCCCTGGTGGTGGTCTTCGCCGCCGCGTCATGCATCAGCACCACACAGGTGCTGTGGTCTTTGATGGTGGCGGTGCAGTTCTCCAGCAGCATCTCCACCGGAACCAGGAAGCTCCCCCCGTCGCCGGAGGAGATGTTCCAGTCGAAGAAGCGTATGCCCTGGCTGTCCAGATATGCCGCGAACTCTTCCATGTCGATCTCGCTGACCGTATTGGAGCTTCCGCCGGGGAATCTGTATATGGCGCTCTTCACCCCGGTGACCTCACAGAGATATGCCTGCTCCCTCTCCAGATCCGCCGCGAAGCTCTCCACGGATTCATATACCTGGCTGTAGTCATGGGTATAGGAGTGCATCCCCAGGGTATGCCCCTCCTCCACGATTCGCCGCAGGGCATCCTGGGCCTGGCTGCCCTCTCTCCCCACTACGAAAAAGGTGGCCTTCACGCCGTACCGCTCCAGGATGTCCAGAATCTCCTCCGTATAATCGCTGGGGCCGTCGTCGAAGGTCAGATAGACCTTGTGGGCCGCTTCCGGCTCCTGGAAACCGGACTGCTGGCCGCCCGAATCCATATCCGGTCTGTCCTGGCCGCCCCTTTGAGCGCCCGCTATTCCCTGGCCGCTGACCTGGGCAGCGTCTGCCTGTCCCGGTTCCCCCGGCGGATCCTCCTGCCCGGAGGCTTCCTCCCGCCCCTGCGCGTCCCTCCGCCCGGCGGCCAGCGCGTCGGCCAGCTCCTCCAGCCTGCCCTGCTGCTCCACCGCGATTCGGGCCAGTCTGTCCATCCTCTCCTTCAGAGTCTCTATCCGCTGGTTCAGGCCCCATATCCGGGCCAGGAGGATGGCGCACAGCAGCATCCATACCGCAGTCCACGCTCTGTACATCGACAAGGCGCTCTTTCCGCCATGTGCCGCTTCCTTTTTTGCCGCCTTCCCCGGCGCCTTTTTGTTCCTGTCCTTTGCTATGTCATCTTCCCGTGTATCTTTTACCGAAAATTTATCTTTCGAAATATGATCTCCCGACCTATTTCGTCCTGACATATGCACTCCCGGTTCATGCTTTCCGCTCTCGCATTCCAGTATAGCATATTCCTCTTTTCAGGGAAAGACAAAAATGAAAAAAAGCTCTCCAGAATTTTAGATACACATTCTTTACATTTCCGAGACATCCGCGTTATACTTATCCTGTAAAATATGGGAAACAGACCGCCGGAAGGCCCGGCGGCACAACAGCGTGAGGAACGACAGATGGAAGACAGGAAGATATTGGTCATCGAGGACGAGAGACCCATTGCGGATATTCTGAAATACGGCTTTGAGAAGGAGGGCTTTGCGGTGCGCTGCGCCTACACGGGGGCGGAGGGATTCGCCATGGCCTGCAAGGAGCCGCCGGACCTGGTGCTCCTGGACTGGATGCTGCCGGACATCAACGGGGTGGACGTGTGTCGGATGCTCGCGGAGCAGTGCCGGATTCCCATCATCATGCTCACCGCCAGGGGAAGCGTGGAGGACAAGCTCTACGGCCTGGAGTCCGGGGCGGACGATTACATCACCAAGCCCTTCGACCTGCGGGAGGTGGTGGCCAGGGTCCGCACCATCCTGCGCCGGCTGGACAAGGCCCGGACTACAGCGGAAGAGGAGCCGCTGGTCTGCGGCCATCTCACCGTAAAGGAGCGGGAGCACAGCGTCTACAGCCACGGCGAGCTGGTGAGCCTGACCCCAAAGGAATATGAGCTGCTCATCTGCTTCCTGAAGCACCCCCGCCAGGTGTTCACCAGAACCGCCCTGCTGGACCAGATATGGGGCTATGATTTCGCCGGGGATACCAGGACCGTGGACATCCATGTCCAGCGCATCCGCAAGAAGACAGGGCTGGAGGGCATGCTGGTCACCGTCTTCGGCGTGGGGTACAAGTATGTCCCGCAGTAAGGGGCGCTGTCGCCTGGGCATAAGGCAGCAGATGATGCTCATCATCCTGGGACTGTTCCTGGCGGGCGGCGGGATTCTCAGCAGCAGCATCCACGCCAAGCTCTGGCAGAGCCTGGAGGCCCAGATCGTGCGGGAGCTTACGAACCTCCAGGAGAACACCCTGGTCTATATCCGACAGCTCCTGATGCTCCGCGGCGCCAACAATGACGAGGAGGGCTTCGGGCAGATCGCGGAGGATATCGTAG
>CAOOJO010000499.1 GCA_948496895.1 uncultured Acetatifactor sp.
CTACACCTGAAGCTACACTCTTTCCCTACCCGACGCTCTTCCGATCTCCGTCTCGTTGCAGGCGTACTGCCCGCCCATCAGGTCCTTCTTCTTGGTCAGGTGGTAGCCCTGGCCGAAGAGGGCCTCCACGTGCTCCTGGGTCAGGTGGATATGTCTGGCGGACACGCCCACCGGCACCTGGTAGCCGCCGCTTTTCTGCTCCATCCTGGTGATGGTCTGCAGCACCATCTGGGTAATCATTTCAACGGTCTGTTGTTCCATATTCTCCTCCAATCTCCACAGGAAGCGATCTCAGTCCCCTCCTGTGAAACGGCAGCCGCCGGGGCCGCCCGCAGGCAGCCCGCCGGGGACTCCTTATTTCGTCTTGGGAAGAATCATCTCCACATCGTTGTGGGGCCTGGGGATGACGTGGGTAGCTACCAGCTCGCCCAGCTTGGATGCGCTGGATGCGCCTGCCTCTACGGAAGATTTCACGGCCCCTACATCGCCGCGTACCATCACGGTCACCAGTCCGGAACCGATCTTCTCGGTGCCTACCAGGCTGACGTTCGCAGCCTTGCACATCGCGTCAGCCGCCTCGATCGCAGCTACCAGACCTCTTGTCTCCACCATTCCTAATGCTTCCTGTGCCATTTCTTTTCCTCCTTATTCCAGTTCCGTAACTGTCCGAACTGTACCCATTTCCAGAGATAGATTCCCGGCCGCAAGGCAGCGTCCGCAAATCTATCTGGGCACTGTTCGGACAGTTACTGTTTTCATGTTCCAGTTCCGCAACTGTCCGTTGCTTTTCATTATACTTCCTGAATCGTCCTTGCGTCAAGGCCGCTGGCCTGCGCCTCTTTGTTCATGAACCGGCTTGCGCTCAGGTTCACGAGTCTGATGATTTCTTCGTGGGGGTTGGCGATGACGCCGCTGGCCACAGGCTTTTTGATTGCCTTGGCCGCCGCGGTCTCCACGGCCTCTGTGACGGACGCCACATCGCCCCTGACGATGATGGTGACCAGCCTGCCGCCCAGCTTCCTCTCCCATGTGGCCAGCTCCACGCCGGATGTCTTGCACATGATGTCCAAGGCATCGACGGCGGCGACCACGCCCGTAATCTCGATAAAGCCCAATGATGTACCGCTCATTTGCCGGCTCCTTTGCTTAGCCTGAATCTGTCATATGTCCCTGGACGTCTCTGTCACGCTGACTCGAGAATCCCCTCCGTGGCGGGAATCCAGCCTCAGATCTTCGGCAGAATCTTCTCCACGTCATTGTGGGGCCTGGGGATGACATGTGCAGCCACCAGCTCGCCCAGCCTGCTGGCCGCGGCGGAACCGCTCTCCACGGATGCCTTGACCGCGCCTACATCGCCGCGTACCATGACGGTCACCAGTCCGGAACCGATCTTCTCCGTGCCTATCAGAGATACCTCAGCGGACTTGGTCATCGCATCGGCGGCCTCGATGGCTGCCGTCAGACCTCTCGTTTCTACCATTCCCAATGCTTCCTGTGCCATAATGCTCTCCTTTCATTTTCTGTGCATCCGCGAATCCCTCTTTCAGGCCGCGGATGTTTCGAATCCATCCTTTCATCGGCAGCTTCGTGCCGTTTCGAACCTTTTTTGCCGCCTGTTTCCGGCTGTCAGGGCTTTCCCTTAAGGTACCACGTCAGAAAAGCGCCTCTTAGTTTTTATCAAATGCGCTGATCTTCAGCATCTTGCCGGTGTCCCCGGTAGGCCTTGGGATGATGTGGCGCTGTACCACGCCGGTGAGGGATTTGGCTACCGCCTCCCCCGCTTCCATGGCCGCCTCCACTGCCGCCACGCTTCCCCGGAATTTTACCGTCACCAGCAGGGGCACTGGCAGGGCGTCCGCATTTGCAGGCTTGTTTTTGTCAAAGACCTCAAGCCTCACATCTGCCGCCTTGCAGCCTGCGTCAGCCGCCATGAAGGCGCAGACAAGGCCGAACACCTCCAGCAATCCCACCGCCTCTTCCGCGGAATCCTCCGCGGAATTCCTTTCGTCTATAGAACTCTTTTCATTTATGGAATTCTTTGCTTCTACGGAATTCTTTGCTTCCACGGAACTTTTATCTTCCATAATAATCTCCTCGCTTCCCCGACTATGCACCGCGCCGTTTCCTCTTCCTGTCATGGCTCCGCATCATCGGTTTGCTTCTTTGACAGGTACCGGATTTCATCCCTTATCCCGGCCTTACTTGTTGATGACGGCAATCTTCAGACCGGTCATGGCCAGGTTGGTCTTCAGCGCCTCGTTAATCTCCTCCAGCGGGTAGGTGTGGGTGATCAGCTTATCCATGGGAAGCCCCAGCTTCTTCGCGCTCTTTAGGAAATCGAAAGTGGTGGCGTAATCCCGCAGGGTGTACA
>CAOOJO010000500.1 GCA_948496895.1 uncultured Acetatifactor sp.
CAAGATAAACCAGCCCTTTGATCACGCGCTGGCGGATGTGTACCAGAAGATGATTCTGAAGTTCGGCAGGGCAGATGGGATCACCCCTGTGGAGGGACATCCTAAGATTGTAGTCTTCATGGGCCCCACAGGAGTGGGAAAGACCACTACCATTGCCAAGATTGCCAGCGATTACGTGGTGGAGGAGAAAAAAAGGGTGGCGCTCCTGACGGCGGATACCTACCGTATCGCCGCGGTAGACCAGCTGCGCACCTACGCCAATATCCTTGAGGTGCCATTCCGGGTCATCTATTCGGAGGAGGAGGCCAGGGAAGCCATAAACGTATTCGGGGATTATGACTATATCTTCGTAGACACCGCAGGGCATTCCCATCAGAACGAGGAACAGCTCGACCATATGAAGCGGCTGGTGGAGGTGGTGCGGGAGACAGGAGACAGCCAGGTGTTCCTGGTGCTCTCCGCCACCACCAAGTACAGGGATCTGCTGAGGATCGTATCCCGCTACAACCAGATTGCGGACTATCAGCTCATATTTACCAAGCTGGACGAGACGGATATGCTGGGCAACCTCCTGAACCTGAAGCTCTATACGGACACGCCCATCGCCTTTGTGACCTATGGACAGAATGTGCCCAACGATATCGAGCAGTTCAATCCCCAGAAGGCGGTAAAGCAGATTCTGAGCAAGAAGCAGGAGCGGAACGCATGAGGACAAAATGGAAGAAGAGCATTCCAAGACACGCGAGGAGGTAAGAGATGGATCAGGCAGAACAGTTACGAATCCTAAAAGCAGAAAAGCAGCAGCCCAAGCCCTTGGCCCGTGTCATCGCCGTCACCAGCGGGAAGGGCGGCGTGGGAAAATCCAATACCTCCATCAATCTGGCTATCCAGTTTCGGAAAATGGGAAAGAGGGTCATCATCCTGGATGCGGACTTCGGCCTTGCAAATATAGAAATCATGTTCGGCGCGGTACCTGAGCATAATCTGTGCGATTTGATCTATCAGGGGAAGAGCATCAGGGACATCATCACCTGGGGCCCTATGGAGGTGGGCTTCATCTCAGGAGGCAGCGGCATTGTGGGGATGTCCAATTTAAGCCGGGATTATCTGAATTATATCATCCAGAACCTGGCCCAGCTCGACAGCATCGCTGACATCATCATCGTGGACACGGGGGCGGGCATCTCGGATGCCGTGCTGGAATTTCTGGTGGCCAGCGGCGAGATTCTTCTGGTGACCACGCCGGAGCCCACCTCTATCACGGACTCCTATTCCCTGGTGAAGGCCCTGTACCGCCATCCCAGGTTCAATGCGGATACCATGAAGGTGAAGCTCATCGCCAACCGGGTGCAGAAGGAATCGGAGGGACAGATTCTCTTCAACAAGCTGAACGCGGTGATAGAGCGCTATCTGAAGGTGCCCATGACCTATCTGGGCTATGTGCCGGAGGATTCCCAGTTGCCCAAGTCGGTGATGCAGCAGGTCCCCGTGTCCCTGCATAATCCGTCAGCCAGGTCCACGGCGGCCTATGAGCGCATCGCGGCCAGGCTTCTGGATAAGGAGGAGTCGCAGAGGCAGCCCAAGAGAGGGATGGCAGCATTTTTTTCACACATCATTACCAGGAAACGGTAAAATGAACAGTAAAGGCAGGTGGTTGTTATGTTTTCCAAATTTATATCGATCGGGGACAAGATTGAATTGCAGGCCGTGTCGCATGAATATGACGAGAAGCCTGAGACTCCGGCGAAGGTATACCACAGCGAGGTGAACGAGATTCAGTCCGAGGATACCATCGAGATTAAGATGCCCATGGAGAAGACGAAATTGATTCTGCTTCCCATAGACAGCGAATACGATATGATCTTTTACGGCTCAAGCGGCCTGTTCCAGTGCCTGGGCAGGGTCATTGACCGGTATAAGAGCAATAACGCGTATCTGCTCCTGGTGGAGATGACCAGCAATCTGCGCAAGTACCAGCGCCGCGAGTTCTACCGCCTGCGCTGCGCGCTGGAGATGCATGCCAGGACACTCAGGGAGGATGAGGTACAGACCGTGGAGAGCAGGATGCCCTATACCCTGACGAACGACTTGCCGCTGAAGGAGAGCGTCATCGTGGACATCAGCGGAGGGGGCCTGCGCTTCGTGTCCACCCACCGCTTTGAGCAGGGCAGCCTTCTGTACTGCTGTTACCACCTGATGAACGGCGGTGAGCATAAGAAGTACGAGGTGATCAGCAAGGTGATAAGCTGCATAGAGCTGGACAACCGCCCCGGCACTTTCGAGCATCGGGTGCAGTACTATGACATAGATCCGACTGAGCGGGAGGAGATCATCAAATACATCTTCGAGGAAGAGCGCAAGAGCAGACA
>CAOOJO010000501.1 GCA_948496895.1 uncultured Acetatifactor sp.
GAAGTTCTCGTTCATCTGCCCCTTCAGGCGGCGGTTGGCCCGGTGCCGCTTTCCGTAATAATGCCACAGATGGGGCATCATCCGGTAGCTGATCACCACCAGCACCGGCATCAGGATGACGGACATCAGCGCGAGCAGGGGATCCAGCAGGAACATGATGACGATCGTAGCCAGTATGGTCCCCACATTGACGAAGAAATTCGGGATGCCGTCTATCAGGAAGCCGGAAATCTCCTCCGCGTCGTCGGACACCCGGGTCATCAGGCCGCCGGTCTGCCTCTTGGAATAGAAGCTGATGGACAGCCGCCCCATGGAGGAGAA
The DNA here is from genome assembly GCA_948496895.1 of uncultured Acetatifactor sp. Classification (GTDB taxonomy): domain Bacteria; phylum Bacillota; class Clostridia; order Lachnospirales; family Lachnospiraceae; genus Acetatifactor. Next base: position 322 of record CAOOJO010000501.1, read on the forward strand.
CACCTGGCTCTTCAGCGTAGCCACCACCGACGGCGCGATCCGCGCGGCCAGCACGCCCTGGAGCACGGCCAGCCCCTGGAGGAACACCTTTGTGACGATCATGGAGATGACCAGCACGGTCAATGCCGTCACGAAGCGTCCGTCCGGCAGATGCAGCAGCGCCAGGAACTCCTCGTTGCGGGCCAGCACCTGATCGTACAGGACGGTGCCGCTTAGGTACGGCCACACCAGGTTCAGCACCGCCGAGCCGATATAGCACAGGACCATGATGACCAGATATTTCATATAAGGCTTAAAATAGGACAGCACCCGGAACAGGATGGACTTCTTGTCCATGCATTTGGGACAGACCTTCCGCTCCTGGTCGGGATAGATCATGCCGCACTTGGGGCAGCACTCCTTTCCCTTCTCCACGTTCAGGTCCTCCTCGGTGATCTCCTCCGCCTTCTTCAGCTTCCCGAAGATGCTGCATACCTTCAGGAAAGTCCCCATCCTGGTATTGGAGAAATGGCATAGGTTCCGCTCCACGCCGTCAATCTCTGCCATCAGCACGCCTGTGGCCACCTGGCGCAGCACCTCCATCTTCTCTACCTTGCCCAGCTCGTAAATCTGCAGTGCGGGCTCCTCCGCCAGGGCGGCCTCCTCGTTCAGCTGCCATCCGCCGTACCCGCCGAAGTGGTATTCCACGGCCCTCCCCTTCTCCGTTCTTTCCTGGTAAGGGTATGCGGCCACCAGCAGCTTCTCCTTCGTGAGGGCCACGATGGTATCCGCGAACCGGTATTCCATATCAAAGTCAGCCATGGCCGCGAAGATGACATCCTCCTGCTTTACGCCATATTTCCCGGCTATGCTGACAAAACTTTTCGGTAACTTCATTCCACTCTCCTCCCGTCTCCGCTCCCGTACAGACCAGCCCCGGACGCAAAAAAACCATGATACCTGCAGGCAGATAGCAGGAAACCATGGTCTATTCCACGCGTTTTGTTCTGGTCACAAAACATAATGCATTGATAAACTCAATCTACTATATCCCCGGGAGACAATTTCCTGATTCTGTTTTCCTGTAATGCTGTCTGCAAATTTCCAACTCTGAACGTCATCACGACTGCCTCCTTTCCTCAAATTTGTTTTCAGACTATTGTCTAGTATAAGCACATCTGTGGGGAATGTCAACACCTTTTTTCCAAAATTCGTAAAAAAGACAGCCGGTTCAACGAAATCCGCTGACCGGCTGTTTTTAGGAATATTCTGCTGTCTTGTCCGGCTATTTTGCCGCCTTCACGGAAGTGATGTGGGGATTCACGCCCTCGTACCAGTACAGGAAGCCCTCCATGTCAATCTTGTCCCCGATGTTCAGGGCCTGCACCGCCTTGTAGACCTCGGTGCTGCTGTCGCACAGATAGGACTCCACGGTGAAGGTATATGTATTGCCGTTCAGGGAGACATTGAAGTACAGGTCGTCGCCCTCCTGGCCGGAGCCGTCCCAGTTGTAAAGGAACGCTGCGTCATTGCCGTCCGCATCCTTGCTGGCCTCCACGGTCATGCCCTTGAATGCCACGAACTTGTTCTGGTGCTTGATCAGGTCGTCGCTTCCCAGCAGGGAGGTGACATCCTCAGCGGAAGCTACATAGTTCCCCTCTCCGATCTCAAAGGTAGCGCCCTCGGCGATCTCCACCTCGCCGGACCACTCTGTCTTGTAGCCTGTGACCTTGATCTTGGTTCCGGGGGTGAGCTTCGCGTAGTCCTCCTCGGAGCAGGCCATGTTGTAGATGAAGTAGCCGCCCTCCTTGTCCTGGGCATAAATCGTGGCCTTGTCCTCCCACCAGGACTGCTTCGCCTGGACATAGGCCTCGATGACCACCTCTGACTCCAGAGCCGCGCTGTCGTACTCCGCGTAGGTCATGACGCCCTCGGACTTGGCGTCCGTGTCGCCTCCCTTGGAGCCGCAGCCCGCACAGGCAAATACCAAAACTGCCGCCAATAGTAACGATGTGATTTTTTTCATGTTATCCTCCTCTTTCGGAAGGCGCATGCCCGGCTTCC
>CAOOJO010000502.1 GCA_948496895.1 uncultured Acetatifactor sp.
CCTGACGGAAATCCACGGAAAGAGGTTCCGGAAGATTTCCCAGTCCATGATGTTCCTGCCCTATTTCATCTCCTGGGTCATCGTGGGCGTCATGGCCTTCAACATCTTCAGCTCCGACTACGGCTTCGTCAACAGGCTGATCACCTCCCTGGGCGGACAAAGAATAGCCTTCTACACCACGCCCCAGGCATGGCCCTTCATCCTGCTGTTCTTCAATATCTGGAAGGGCGTGGGGTACGGCTCCGTCATGTACCTGGCGGCCATCATGGGCATAGACACCTCCGTCTACGAGGCGGCGGAGATTGACGGGGCCAACGTGTTCCAGCGGATCTTCAAGGTGACCATCCCCATGATTATGCCTACCACGATTATATTGCTCCTGATGAGCGTAGGCGGCATCTTCAAGGGCAACTTCGATATGTTCTACAACCTGGTAGGGAACAATGGTCTGCTGTATAACTATACTGACGTAATAGATACGCTGGCCATGCGGGCTCTGATATCCAGCAACGACTTCGGCATGTCGGCGGCCATCGGCCTGTTCCAGTCGGTGCTCTGCTTTGTGACGGTGACCGTGGTCAATAAACTGGTAGGGCTGTACGACAGGGACTATGCATTATTCTGATAAGGAAGGAGAATAGCAAAATGGCAAAAGTGGCGACTCACTTAGGAAAAGTAAAGAAAGGGAAGGATGTAATAGCGCTGAACATCATCGCTTATGGGTTCACCGGCCTGATGGCCCTGCTGTGCCTGATTCCTTTTCTGATGATTGTAGCTGGCTCCTTTTCTTCGGAGGATGCGATTACGGCAAACGGTTTTTCCCTGCTGCCCCAGGACTTTTCACTGGAGGCATACAGCACCGTGTTCCGGGAGCCTATAGTGGTGTTCCGGGCATACGCCACAACGATTGGGCTTACGGTCATCGGCACTGCCCTGGGGCTGCTGATACAGACCATGACCGCATATGTGCTGTCGAGAAAAGATTTCGAGTGGAGGAACAAGTTTTCCTTTTTCTTCTACTTTACCACCCTGTTTTCTGGCGGCCTGGTGCCTACGTTCATCCTGTACACCCAGACACTGAAGCTGCAGGACAGCTATCTGGCTCTGCTGCTGCCCCTGGTCTTCTCTGTGTACAATCTGCTGGTGATGAAGAGCTATATCTCCGCCATCCCGGATTCCCTGGTGGAGTCGGCCCGGATCGACGGCTGCGGCGAGGTGCGGACGCTGTTCCAGATCGTGCTGCCCCTGATACAGCCTGCCCTGGCCACGGTGGGGTTGTTCATCGCCCTGGCCTACTGGAACGACTGGTACAACGCCATGCTGTACATAAAGTCCGACACCAAGTACCCGCTGCAGTACTTCCTGTACCAGCAGGTGAACAATATCGAGTCCTACAAGAAGCTGATTTCCAACAGCGCGGTGAACAGCGCCGTGGTCAGCTCCATGTCCCTGCCTACCCAGACCCTGAAGATGGCATTGACCATCGTTGTCACCGGGCCCATCATACTGGCGTTCCCCATGGTACAGAAATATTTCGTACAGGGTATCACTATCGGCGCGGTGAAGGGTTGAGTATATAATCTGAAAAAGAAAAGGAGGTTCTTATGAAAAAAGGATTCAAAGACGGAATGAAAAAAGGGCTGGCCCTGCTGCTTGGCACGGCTATGACGACAGGCCTGCTTGTGGGCTGCGGCTCCGATGGGGGCGGCTCTTCACAGGCCTCGGGCGGCGCGGAAAACGCATCCCAGAGCGGCGAGGCGGGCTCAGATGCCCAGGCAGGCGCTGGGGATCCCTCTGAGCATGTGGACTTGAAGATGTACCTGATAGGGGAGCGCACCCCGGATTTCGACGAGGTCTATGGCAAGATCAACGAGATTTTGGAGGAGAAGCTCAACTGCTCCATCAGCGTGGACTTCCTCTCCTGGGGCGAGCATGACACGAAATACTCCCTGCTATTCTCGTCCCAGGAGGACTTCGACCTGATTTTCACGGCTTCCAGCTGGTGCCATTATGAGCAGACCGTGGCCCTGGGGGGATTTGAGCCGCTCTCCGAGGAGTTCATCCAGACCTACGCGCCGGACATCTGGGCAGTGGTGCCTGAGGTGGCCTGGGATCAGGCCAGGATTGACGGACAGATCTACATGGTGCCCAACTACCAGAATGAATTCGCCCAGGACGTGCTGGCAGTCCGGGGAGATCTGATGGAGAAATACGACATCGACCAGATTACCTCCTGGGACGAGCTGAAGGCGTTTTACCTGGCCTGTGCCGCTGACGGCATGTATGCCAGCCAGGGAGGCCCCTGGTACCAATATTTCCAGGCACAGGGCCTGGCCACCACAGGGGG
>CAOOJO010000503.1 GCA_948496895.1 uncultured Acetatifactor sp.
TGAACATCGACCTGAAGGGCTTCCGGGAGGGGTATTACCGGAAGCTTGGCGGGGATCTGGAGACGGTGAAGAAGTTTATCACAAGGGCGTCTGCGGACTGCCATGTGGAGCTGACCACGCTGATCGTGCCGGGAGAGAATGACGGGGAGGACGAGATGGAGGAGGAAGCCCGGTGGATTGGGGACTTGAGCCGGGAGATTCCCCTGCATGTCACCCGCTTCTTCCCCCAGTACCGCATGACGGACAGGGGGCCTACGGACGTGGGGACGCTGCGCCGCCTTGCAGGTATCGCGGGGAGGTACCTGGAGCATGTGTATCTGGGGAATGTGTGATGTACTACCCGCATCCATTTACCACGGTCAGGCTTTCAAAAAAACGCTGAACTCTTTCAGCTCCTTTTTCCTGCCCTCCGGAAGGCTGTTGAACTCCACATTGCGGACTGCGCCTTCCAGGGCGTATAAATGGACCAGACAGACATTCGGATACTTTTCCTTTAATTGCAGGAAAGCCTGCTCCGCACCGGAACGGATCAATTCCTCCGCCGAACCGATTCCCACGGAATCCAGCTTCTTTGCCATCTCCTTGCCGATATTCATCATGGATGTCAGTTCTGCCATGTCTTTCTCCTGTTCCCTCCATATTAATGGTGCCGCACCACCTCGAACCGTTCCAGCGCCACCGCCTCATGCTCCCGGATGCCTGCTTTCTGCTTGGCGATGGCAATCTGCTGCTCCACGGTGTCCACGCCCTCCAGGTTGGGCAGCAGCAGGCCGCGCTTAGCGCCTTTCGTCACGATGACCCCGTAGCGGGCCACGTCCAGGTCTTCGGGGGAGGCGATGGGCTCCGTCTCTCCCAGCACGTCCACGCTGACGGTGAGCCGCTCCACCTCCCAGGCCTCCACCGGGGAGAACCGGGGATCCTGGGAGCAGGCGCTGACGGCGTTGGAGACGATCTCCTCCGCAAGGCTGCCCCGCACTGCCTGGATGGTGCCGATGCAGCCCCGGAGCCGCCCGTCCTCTTTCAGGGACACGAAGGCTCCGGCCCGGCTGCTGTAAAGCTCCGGGGGCAGGCCCTGGGGGATTTCTATCTGCCGGCCTGTCCGCACATATTCCTGGATGGTCAGCCGGGCCAGGCGGACGTAAGGGTCTTCCCTTTCCCGCAGGGTCCGGAGCCGGGCTTTCTCCTTTTCCTCATGCTGCTCCAGGAAATCGCGGGCTCCGTCAGGGCCCAGGGCTTTATACCTGCAGACCCCGTATCCCACGCCGAAGGGCCCCTCATAGGACAGCTTCTGCGCCTCCACCGCAGTCCGGTCCAAGGCCCCCGCCAGGATGGTGAAGGAGCGGTGGCCACACTCGGCGGCCTTTTCACAGAAGTCCTCGGAAAATTCCAGCAGCTCCCCGAAGGCGGCCCTGGCCATGACGTCCATGATCCGGGCATCGTAGGCAGGCCCCTCCTCCCGGTAGCCGTAGGGGCCGTCCTCTTTCAGGCGGTGGGACAGGTCGCCGCTGGCTATGATCACGGCTCTTCTGTCCAGGGCCTGTGCCGCTTCTCGGATGCACTGCCCCAGGCGGTAGTGGGCCGTCAGGGGGAAGCCCGACAGGCCGACCCTGACCAGACGGTATTCCGTCCAATATTGGTTCACGAAGTACAGGGGGACCATGGTACCGTGGTCCAGCTTCCGCTCCCGCTCCCCCAGGGAACCGGCCTGTATGCCGCGGGCTCCGGCTTCCGCTCCCAGCCGTTCCGCGAACGCCGTGTCATAGGAGACCTCCATGCGCGCCTGGGGCGCCCCGAACTGCCCGAAGTCCCCCCTGGCGCTACGCCCCGGAGAGATATGGAAATAGTCGGCGTACATGGTCTGATGGGGGGAGAGGAGCACGATGGTCTCCGGCTGCAGCCGCCCGATTTCTTCCGCCACGCTTTTGTATGATTGAATCGTGTCCCTGATTGCCTCTTCCTGCCCACGCCCTACGTCGGGTATGATGAGGGGCGGGTGGGGGACCATGAAGCCTGCCAGGATTGCCATAGGATGCTCCTTTCTTGCGCCGTGCAAAAACTGCCCGGATGTCGCATGTGGATGTGAACCCTATTTTACCCCAAATCGCGGTAAAAAGCAATTGCCCTCACAGGCGGAAAATGAAAACCAAATAAAAATGAAAAAGCAAACTAAAAAACGGTTGCCTTTCCCTCTTAAATATGCTAGACTTTATCCAAAGCATTATTTCAAATCCGGTATGGCCGTTAGGGCTGCATACTTGTCGAATAATAAGTATTTCATTACTATCAGGGAAATTCATGCTTTTATTTTATCCATTCCAATTCAATAAGGGCAGGA
>CAOOJO010000504.1 GCA_948496895.1 uncultured Acetatifactor sp.
GACATGAAGTATGTGGTCTCGGCGCTGCAGGCGGCGAAGCCGATGCTGGAGATCAACGTGTCCGACCTGGATAAAGACGGCTTTCTGCTGAATACGCCGGAGGGGACGTATTACCTGCCGGAGGGGCTGGAGGGGAAGCGGGACCACAGCCCGGAGGATTATATCACGAAGATCACGGCGGCCTCTCCCGGGGACGAGGGGGAGGATCTGTGGCTGGATGCTTTGGAGACCATTTTCTGCGGGGATGCAGAGCTGGTGGAGTATGTGCAGCAGATCGTGGGCATGGCGGCGGTAGGGCGCGTCTATATGGAGGCGCTGATCATTGCCTATGGGGAGGGCAGCAACGGCAAGTCCACCTTCTGGAACACGGTTGCCCGCGTGCTTGGGACCTACAGCGGGAACATGTCTGCGGATGCGCTGACGGTGGGGTGCAAGAGGAACGTGAAGCCGGAGCTTGCGGAGGCGAAGGGGAAGAGGCTGCTGATCGCGTCCGAGCTGGAGGAGGGCGTGCGCCTGAACACGTCCATCATCAAGCAGCTGTGCTCCACGGATGAGATTTTTGCGGAGAAGAAGTATAAGGACCCGTTTTCTTTCACGCCGAGCCATACGCTGGTGCTCTATACCAACCATCTGCCGAAGGTGGGGGCGATGGATTCCGGCATCTGGAGGCGGCTAGTCGTGATCCCCTTCAATGCGAAGATCACCGGGAGGGGCGACCGGAAGAATTATGCGGACTACCTGGTGGAGAATGCCGCGCCTTCCGTCATGGCGTGGATCATTGAGGGCGCAAGGAAAGCCATAGGGAACAGTTTCAGGATACCGCTGCCAAAGTGCGTGGAGGATGCCATTGCAAAATACAGGCAGGATAACGACTGGCTGTCGCATTTCATTGAGGACTGCTGCGAGGTCGGGGACGGGATGGAAGAGAAGTCAGGGGAGTTTTACAGGGCGTACCGTTCCTACTGCGCGAGGGTGGGGGATTTTGTGAGGAGCACGACGGAATTTTATAATGCGGTGGTACAGCGGGGGTTCCGGCGCGAGAAGAGGCGTGACGGGCGCTTTGTGCTGGGTCTCTGCCTTGCGGAAAGGACGGAGGATTTCCTGAATGTGTGACGGTCGTGACATTCTTGGTATAAAACCCCCTTTAGGGCAGTTTTTTAGCTGTAAAACCTTATATAGGGAGTTTTATGGTACGAGTGTCGAGAGCGTCACGGAGGCAGTGGAAAAGGAGGTAGATGTTATGTGGATAAAAGCACAGAATGGGAAATCAATTCTCAATACAGAGAGCTATGACGGGATTGCCATAAGCCAGGAAGACGGAGAGGGGTATCAAGTAGTGGCAGCCAAAGATTATGTAGAACTGCCTGGCTTTACAAAGTTCAGAGCCGCTATGCGGAAGGCCGGCAGCTATAAGGAACTGGAGACGGCGCAGGAGGTTCTGGAAGAAATTTATGGGCAGATTGCGGCAGGCAGAAAGGTTTATTCGATGCCGGCAGACAGGAGCGGTGTATGAGGGAGAAGACCATAGAACAGAAATTCAGGGCGGCCGTGAGGGATGCCGGGGGACTGGCAGTAAAGTTCACATCGCCCGGTTTTGACGGGGTGCCTGACAGGCTGGCGCTTCTCCCAGGCGGGAGGATGGCGTTTGTGGAGGTGAAGGCTCCCGGCAGGAAGCCACGCCCCCTGCAGCTGGAACGGCACAGGCTCCTGCGGCGGCTGGGGTTCAAGGTGTATGTGCTGGATGAAGAGTCGCAGATAGAAAAAATCATTTCAGAGATTGGGGGTGATGCCTGATGAAGTTCGTACCACACAGCTACCAGAAATATGCAATCGAATATATCAAGAATAATCCGATAGCGGCAGTCCTGTTGGATATGGGCTTGGGTTAAGGGCAAGACAGGAATCACGCTGACGGCAATAAACGATTTGATGTTTGACAGTTTTGAGGTCCGCAAGGTGCTTGTGGTGGCGCCCATCAGGGTGGCATCGTTCAGCTGGCCGGCGGAGATTGAGAAGTGGGATCATCTGGAGGGGATGAGGTACAGCGTGGCGGTGGGCACGGCTGCGGAGAGGCTGGCAGCGTTAAGGCGGCAGGCGGACATCTACCTGATCAACCGGGAAAATGTGCAGTGGCTCATTTGTGAGAGCGGCATCCCCTTTGATTTTGACATGGTTGTGGTGGATGAACTGTCGTCCTTCAAGAACCACCAGGCGAAGCGGTTTAAGGCGCTGATGAAGGTGCGGCCGAAGGTGGAGCGCATCGTGGGGCTGACCGGCACGCCTTCCAGCAACGGGCTGATGGACCTGTGGGCGGAGTTTCGGCTGCTGGACA
>CAOOJO010000505.1 GCA_948496895.1 uncultured Acetatifactor sp.
AGGGCATAGCGGATTTTCTTGCCGTCCACCGAGAATCCGCGCTGTCCCTGGTTGATGTCCGGGGGCAGGAGCCGGATGCCCATGTTCCGGCAGGTCAGGATATACTCGGAGACCTTCTTGGAGCTGTCGATGACGGAGGTCATCAGGGCCGCCATGAACTCCACGGGATAGTAGTATTTCAGCCAGGCCGTCTGGTAGGCCACCACTGCGTAGCAGGCGGCGTGGGACTTATTAAAGGCGTACTTCGCGAAGTCGGTCATATCGTCGAAGATGCCGCTGGCCACCTGCTCGCTGATACCTCTGGACACGCAGCCCGGCACGCCCTCTTCCTTATTCCCGTAGATGAAGTTGGCCCGCTCCTTCTCCATGACGGACTGCTTCTTCTTGCTCATGGCCCGACGTACCAGGTCGCTGCGGCCCAGGGTATAGCCGCCCAGGTCCCGGACGATCTGCATCACCTGCTCCTGGTAGACGATGCAGCCGTAGGTGGGAGCCAGGATGGGCTCCAGCTGAGGGCAGGAGTAGACTACGTTTTCATGGTCGTTCTTGCCCTTGATATATTTGGGGATGAAGTCCATGGGTCCCGGGCGGTACAGGGAGATGCCCGCGATGATGTCCTCCAGGCTCTTGGGGCGCAGCTCCTTCATGAAGCTGCGCATCCCCCCGCTTTCCAGCTGGAACACCCCGTCCGTCTTGCCCGTGCCCAGGGCGGCCAGCACATCCTTGTCGTTGTAGTCGATATTGTCGATGTCGATATGCTCCCCCGTGGTCTCCGCCACGAATTTCACCGCGTCCGCGATCACGGTCAGCGTCCTCAGCCCCAGGAAATCCATTTTCAGAAGCCCCAGCTCCTCCAGGGTGGTCATGGTGAACTGGGTGGTGATGGAGCCGTCGCTGCCGCGGGACAGGGGCACGAACTCGTCCGCCGACTCCGGGCAGATGACCACCCCCGCCGCGTGCATGGAGGTATGCCTGGGCAGTCCCTCCAGGCGCTTGCACATGTCTATCAGGTGGCGCACCTGCTCGTCCTCCTGATAGGATTTGCGAAGCTCCGGGTTCTTTTCCAGGGCTTTGTCGATGGTGATGTTAAGCTCTCCGGGTATCATCTTGGCGATGGCGTCCACGAAAGCGTAGGGCAGGTCCATGACCCGGCCCACGTCCCGGATGACGCCCTTGGCCGCCAGGGTACCGAAGGTGACGATCTGCACCACCTTGTCGGAGCCGTATTTCCTGTCCACGTAGTCGATGACCTCCTGCCTGCGGTTGTAGCAGAAGTCGATGTCGATATCGGGCATGGACACCCGCTCCGGGTTTAAGAACCGCTCGAAGAGCAGATTGTACCGGATGGGTTCGATGTTGGTGATTTTCAGGCAGTAGGACACGATGCTCCCCGCGGCGGAGCCTCTGCCCGGCCCTACGGGGATGCCGTTGCTCCTGGCGTAGTTGATGAAGTCCCACACAATCAGGAAGTAGTCCACGTATCCCATGCGGCGGATAACGTCAAGCTCGTAGTCCAACCGTTCCCGCAGAGTCTGTCCTGTGTCCCCGGCAGGCTGGGTTCCGTCCCCATAGCGCTCCGCAAGGCCGTCGTCGCAGAGCTTGTTGAGGTAACTCCAGGAGTCGTATCCTTCCAGCACCTGGAAATGGGGGAGTTTGGTGACTCCGAACTCTATCTCCACGTGACAGCGGTCCGCTATGCGCTGGGTGTTCTCCAGGGCTTCCCAGGCGTAGGGGAACAGGGCTTTCATCTCCTCCTCGCTCTTGACGAAATACTGGCCGCCCTCGTAGCGCAGCCTGTCCTGATCCGCCAGCTTCTTGTTGGTCTGGAGGCACAGGAGGATGTCGTGGGAGTCCGCGTCCTTTTCGTAGGTGTAGTGGACGTCGTTGGTGGCCACCAGGGGGATGTCCAGCTCTTTGCTCATCTTCAAAAGCTCCGTGTTCACCAGGCGCTGCTGGGGGAGGCCGTGGTCCTGGAGCTCCAGGAAATAATTGCCCTTGCCAAAGCATGCCTCGTATTTGCGGGCCGCTTTTCTGGCCTCCTCCGGGAGATTTTTGACGATATTTCGTTGCACTTCCCCGGCCAGGCAGGCGGACAGGGCTATCAGACCTTCGTGATAGCGGTTCAGGACTTCCATGTCCACTCTTGGCTTGTAATAGTACCCTTCGGTGAAGCCTCGGCTTACGATCTTCATCAGGTTGGCGTAGCCGGTGTTGTTCTCCGCCAATAAGACGAGATGGTAATATCTGTCCTCGCCGCCGGTGGTCTCCTTGTCGAAGCGGGAGCCTGGGGCCACGTAGACCTCGCAGCCGATGACGGGGTTG
>CAOOJO010000506.1 GCA_948496895.1 uncultured Acetatifactor sp.
TTCCCTGACGTTTATTTGCAAGCTGCTGTACAACTGCCATGTGTACCAGATGCTCATTTACCTTCACACCAAATACCGCATCGTTTAATTCGATTGTACCGACTTCCTTGCCTTCCATATTATAAACAGATACGCTTGCCATATGATTGGCCCTCCTTTCGCATTAAACTAGCATTCTACCTTTACGGTCTCTTTGATGGTTACCAATCCCTTCTTGGGACCGGGCACTGAGCCCTTGATCAGCAGCAGGTTCTTCTCCGCGTCCACCCTTACGACTTCCAGGTTCTGGACGGTGACCTTCACGCATCCCATGTGGCCGGGCATCCCCTTGCCCTTGAACACGCGGCTGGGAGACGAGCAGGCGCCATTGGAGCCCTGATGGCGATGGAACTTGGAACCGTGCTTCATGGGTCCTCTGTGCTGTCCGTGTCTCTTGATCGCGCCCTGGAATCCCTTACCTTTGGAAATCGCAGAGGCATCTATCTTGTCGCCCTGTTCGAAGATGTCCGCTTTGATCTCCGCTCCCAGCGAATATTCTTCCGCGTTCTCGAACTTGAACTCTCTCACATATCTCTTGGGGCTGACGCCGGCCTTCTTGAAATGGCCCTGCTCCGGCTTGGTAGCGCCATGCCTGTGGATGATCTCCCGCTTGCCGCCGGCATCCTTGTTGATGATTCTGGCCTTCTTGTCCACGAAGCCTACCTGCACTGCCTTGTAGCCGTCGTTCTCCACCGTCTTGATCTGGGTCACCACGCAGGGGCCTGCCTGAAGGACGGTTACGGGAATCAATGTGCCGTCTTCCCCGAAGATCTGGGTCATTCCGACTTTCGTCGCCAAAATTGCTTTCTTCATGTTTCCTCTCTTTCTGCCCTGAGGGCTTCATCTACATAGCGGACCACACAGCCACCGTTGCGCCATGACTGTCGGCGGTTCCCCGCCGTATGTGTTCATACGTCTAAGTAGAGGTTTCCTTCCTGAATTACTTGGTTCTCATCTTGATGTCGATGTACACGCCGGCAGGCATCTCCAGCCTCTGCAGGGCGTCCACCGTCTTCTGGGTGGGCGCGATGATGTCAATCAGCCTCTTATGGGTCCTCTGCTCGAACTGCTCTCTGGAATCCTTGTACTTGTGCACTGCCCTGAGGATCGTCACCACTTCCTTCCTGGTGGGAAGGGGCACGGGGCCGCTCACCTCGGATCCGGTCTTCTTCACAGTCTCGATGATCTTCTTCGCGGACGCATCCACCAGCTGATGCTCATACGCCTTCAATGTGATTCTCATTACCTGACTTGCCATAAAAAAAGTCGCCTCCTTTTCGCACTATTAGCAGTACGACAAGCGGTGACTGTACACTCTCCCGTGTGTGTCCTAAACTCTCACGCAACTATCTCGAATTCGGACTCCACATCCGGGACTGCATGTCTGCAGAATTTCAATCGGTACAGTGACTTGTCGTCAGTTTCTAACTTGACATTCGCTCCACGGAAAACCTGATCGCCATTGCTGATGACCAGCAACCTCACGCTTCACAGCTATCATGTCACAGCAATTCATAGTATACATGGCAAATCCTGACTTTGCAAGGACTTTTTCCAGAGTTTTGCAAAAAAATTGTATTTTTTTTAGTACAATCCGTCCCATGGAAAACAAATGACTTTTTTCCATAAATATGGTTTAATAAAAACGGAATCAAAAACGACCAAAGCGAGGAGGCAGATATGTGGATCGCCGATGACTGGAAGGATTATGAGGTGCTGGATGCCAGCGGAGGAGAGAAACTGGAGCGGTGGGGGAATTACATCCTGATCCGCCCGGATCCCCAGGTCATCTGGAGCACGCCCCGGGCCCAAAGGGCATGGAACAGCCCCGACGGGCATTACCACAGAAGCGACAGAGGCGGCGGGGAATGGGAGTTCCTCCGGCTGCCGGAGGAGTGGAGCATCTCCTACCGGTTCCGGGCACGGCGGGGCGCGGATGTCCCCTCCCGGAAGGCCGACCCGGACCGGCTGACCTTCCGCCTGAAGCCCTTCAGCTTCAAGCACACAGGCCTGTTCCCGGAACAGGCGGTGAACTGGGAATGGTTCTCCCATATCCTGCGCGCAGCCCCGCAGGATCCGGACAGGCCCCTGAAGGTGCTGAACCTCTTCGCCTACACCGGCGGCGCCACCCTGGCCGCGGCCGCGGCGGGGGCACAGGTGACCCATGTGGACGCCTCCAGGGGCATGGTGGGCTGGGCGAAGGAGAATGCCGCCGTCTCCGGGCTGGGAGAAGCCCCCATCCGGTGGCTGGTGGACGACTGCGTGAAGTTCGTGGAGCG
>CAOOJO010000507.1 GCA_948496895.1 uncultured Acetatifactor sp.
CTCAGGACAGACGCGGGGGTCTATGTGTGGAACGAATCCGCCCTGGAGGAGCTGGGGGGCCTTGCGGATGGATTCTGTCTGCCCTATGAGCTGAACGCCTCCGCCCAGCGGCATCTTTGCGAGGGGCTTTGGCAAAAAGACTTGACGAAAAGGCTTTCCTGCGAGAAAATCATATACAGCCGGATTCCCATGATGATTACGGCCAACTGTCTGCGCAAGACTGTGGGCCAATGCGGAAAAGGCCGGGAGGTCGTAAAGCTGCGGGACAGATACCGCAAGGAATTCCCGGCGCTGATAAACTGTCGGCACTGCATGAACATTATATACAACAGCGTCCCCTTTTCGCTGCATACGAAAGAGGGACAGATGGGAGAATGGCGTCCCGGGGAGTCCGCCGGATGGAAGGGAAGCCCGGATCTGCGGATGGACTTCACCCTGGAAACCCCGGAGGAGGTAAAGCGGCTTTTGGACGCTTTTTTCAGGGGAATGCCGTTTCCCATGAAAGACTACACCACCGCCCATGAGAAACGTGGCGCGGTGTGAAAAGAGTTTGCGCTGATTTTTAAAGATTGTATGGAGAAAGGAAAAGATGCGGGAATACATCACAGAGCTTTCCAGATATATCATACCGGCACTGATGGCGGTCTATACCCTGTGCAGCTTCGCCTGTCTGGCGCAGGGGATAGCCCGGAAGCAGAACAATCCCCGGAATACTGGCATTTACCTGGTGCAGAACATTATCATGTTCTTTCTCCAACTGCTCATGTTCACGGATCTGGCTTTGGTAAGCGGGGACATGGAGTATGTCTTCTTTTATATATTCGTACAGGTGTTCCTGCTGGCCGCCGTGGCCATGGTTCCGGTCATCTATGAAAAGGCCAACCGGCTGCTGCTGAACAATATGTGCATGCTGCTGGGGACGGGACTGTGCATCATCTCCCGGATCTCCTTCAACCAGGCAATCCGGCAGTATATCATCGTGCTGCTGTCCCTGGCGGTGTCCCTGTTCATCCCCTGGATCCTGTCCCAGATTCATTTCCTGAAAAAGCTGACCTGGGTGTACGGGGGCGCGGGCATCGTGATGCTGGGCGTGGTCCTGCTCTACAGCGAGGTCACCTACGGGGCGGAGATTTCCTTTACCATAGGGGGACTGACCTTCCAGCCCTCGGAATTCGTGAAGATCATATTCGTCTTCTTCCTGGCCGGTGCCCTCTGGGAGAACGCCTCCTTCGTCAGGGTGGCCCTGACGGCTGTCATTGCCGGTGCCCATGTGGTGATTCTGGTGGTGTCAAAGGATCTGGGGAGCGCGCTCATCTTCTTTGTCGGCTACGTGTTTGTAGTATTTGCCGCCACCAGGAATTATCTCTATCTGTTGGCCGGCGCAGCGGGGGGAGGCGGCGCGGCCTGGGGAGCCGTGAAGCTCTTCGCCCATGTGAGGGACCGGGTGCTCACATGGCGCGACCCCTGGAGCTATATCGACAAGGAGGGCTATTCCATCACCCAGTCGCTTTTTGCCATCGGCAGCGGGAGCTGGTTCGGCATGGGGCTTTTGAAGGGCAATCCCACGGCGATTCCCTTTGTGGAGAAGGATCTCATCTTTTCCTCTGTCTGCGAGGAGCTGGGCGTGGCCTTCGGCATCTGCGTCATCCTGATTTCCGTGGCCTGCTTCCTGGAGATGATGCGGATGGCGGCCCTGATCAGGGACAGGTTCTACCAGTTGATCGTATACGGGATCGGCATCATGTATATCTTCCAGATATTCCTGACCATCGGGGGCGGCATCAAGCTGATTCCGCTGACCGGTGTCACGCTGCCCTTCATCAGCTATGGCGGCAGCTCCGTGATGACGACCATGATTATGTTTTTCCTGATTCAGGGCATCTATATCAGGCTACAGCAGGAGGGAGGCAGGCACAGTGCCAGAAAAGCAGAGAAAACGGCATCCGGCGGCGAAGCCGCCCGGGAAAGGGAATGATAAAAAGACGGAAAACAAGAAAAAGCGCAGCGTCCGTTACAGCGCCAACAGGCCTGAAATCATCGTCACCTGCTGCTTCTTCGGCGTGCTGTTCGCGGCGCTGATCGGATACCTGGGCTATTTCACGGCCACCAGCGAGCAGGAGATGATCAACAACAGCTACAATTCCAGACAGGAGATACTGCTGTCCAGGAACTACCGTGGCACAATCTATTCCAAGGACGGGGAAGTCCTGGCTGAGACCCGGCTGGACGACGACCAGGAGGAATCCAGGGTATACCCCTACGGCAAGCTGTTCGCCCATGTCGTAGGCTACGCCACCAAAGGCCGCACAGGCGTGG
>CAOOJO010000508.1 GCA_948496895.1 uncultured Acetatifactor sp.
ATCCTTTACAGCTCTACAGGCAGTATCGGCCTGCCGCCAGCCGCTCCCGCCGCCCGTCAGGCAGAATCACATCGGCCTGCGCGCCTGCGGGGATATCTATTTCATATACCGGCTCCTCTCCCTCATACCGCCAGCCGCTGACGATTTCACCCAGTGGAGACAGATAGGATGCCTTTGCGTACTGCAGGGACTTATGGGGCGTAGGCCTTATGACGATATGCCCCTGCTCCAGGCGGATGCCGCAGACCCCGGAGAAGAGCCAGCCACAGATGGCACCGTAGGAATAGTGGTTGAGGGAGGCCCTGCCGTCCCATGTCTCCCAGATGGTGGTGGCGCCTTTCTTTACGGCATAGAGCCAGCTGGGCATGGTGTCCTGGAGCAGCAGCTTATAGGCGGTCTCCACGTAGCCGTACTCCGCCAGCACTCCGCAGAGGAAGGGCGTGGAGAGGAAGCCTGTGTTCAGGTGGTAGTCGTTCTTTACCACCAGTTCGTTCAAGTCGGCTGCCGCCTGGCGCTTCTCCTCCTTGTCCAGCAGGTCAAAGGAGATGGCGCGCACGTATTCCGCCTGCCTGTCAGAATGGATTCTGCCGTTCTTGGTCGCCAGATGCCGGAATGCGCCTTTCGCTTTTTCGCAGATTTCTTTGTATCTAACCACATCTTCCTTTTTCCCAAGGATTCCCGCAATCTCAGCCAGCATCTGGCCAGATCTGGCGAAGTAGGCCGTGGCTACTTTTCCCTGGGGCTTGCCCATGGCCGAAGTACTCTCCACGTCCGGCTCGCACCACTCGCCGTAGTCCACGCCTGTCTCGATGGCGTAGTCCATCCCCCCCTGCTGCTCCTTTTTCCCCGCGCGGCTCTCCAGATAGCCGAACCATCTGCGCATCATATCGTAATTCTCCTCCAGAATCCGCGCATCCCCATACCGCTTATACAGCACATAAGGCACGATGATGCAGGCATCCCCCCAGCCTACGGAGCCTGCCAGCAACTTTGTAAAAAACGATGGATTGTTGTTCCTGGGGGCGATATTGGCTACCTTGCCGTCCTCGTACTGGTTCAGCCTGCACTCTCCCAGCCATTTTCGTATCACAGGATAGCAGTCCTCCAGGTAGATTCCCGTCTGGGCGAAGACCCCCATGTCCCCTGTCCAGGCCGCGCGCTCCCTGGTGGGGCAGTCCGTGGGCACATCGCAGAAATTGGACTTCTGGCTCCAGATGCTGTTCTCCACCAACTTGTTCACGGCCTCATCGGAGCATTCAAAGCGCCCCAGCTGCTCCATCCGGGAATAGACCGCTATGGACGTAAACGCCGCATCGCTCAGGTCTACATCCGTCTCCACCTTCGCGTACCGGAAGCCCCAGATAGTGAACCTGGACTTGTAATGGTTCTCCCCTTCCTTACAGATATACACCACCTGCTGCCTGGTGCCGCCCTCCTTGTGCCGCTTCCTGTCCTGGAAGTTCTCCGCGGTGAAATTGCCGTTCTCGTCCAGAGATTCCCCATGGGTCAGTACAATACGGTCTCCCGCATGGGCATTGACGGTAAACTCCACATATCCCGCCAGATTCTGCCCATAGTCAATGACCGTCTCCCCATTGGGCGTCTTAATGATTTTTCCGGCAAAGCGCTCCGCCTCCACGATGGGGACGCAGTTGGAGCAGCTTAGGTTCTCCACCCCGAACTCCGCCAGCTTTACCTCATGATACCCCCCAATCTCCTCCAGCCTGGCATCCACCACCTCGCCCTGCTGCATGTCGTTCTCACGTATCGGTCCGTTTTGGGAGGCCTCCCAGCTTTCATCGGAGACGCACACCGCCCTGCCGTCCACCTCCAGCTGGAAGTACAGCGCCACGTCCTCCCCATACAGGTTCCTGTCCCCATCCACGCCGGAGCAGCTTCGGTACCACCCATCCCCCAGAATGACGCGTACATGGTTCTCTCCCTCTGCCAGCAGCTCCGTCACGTCATAGGTCTGATAGAACAGCCGCTTGTCATAGGTGGAAGTCCCCGGTGCCAGCACGAAGTCCCCCACCCGCTTTCCATTCAGGTACGCTTCATAGAGGCCGTGGCAGGTGATGTAGAGCCTGGCCACTCCCTTTTCCTCCAGATAAAAGGACTTTCTCAGATAACTTGCGGGCTTATGGGGCTGCGGTTCCGCTTTCTGGAGGGCTTCCGAAGCGGTTTCCGGGTCAGCCTCCGGAAAAGCCGCCGGACCAACTCCTGAAGCCTCGTCCGGCTCCGGGTCAATCCACTTCGCCATGAACTCCTCCCGCTCCAAAAGCCCCATCTCAAAAAAGGCCTCTTCGCTCCAGTCC
>CAOOJO010000509.1 GCA_948496895.1 uncultured Acetatifactor sp.
TGGGCTTTCTATTGTGAAACACGCCGCTAAAATCCATAATGCCAAAGTTGATGTGAAAAGTCATGTTGGAATAGGCACGACGGTTATCGTAACATTTCCCAAGTAAGAATATGAACTGTTTTATTCCCTCTTGTCATAAGTGTTTATTTAGAAAAAGCTGAACCGATAACATGTATAATCAGCAGTTATCACAATCGGAATTTTGAGAGAGCAAAAGCAGGTACATTATGTGCCTGCTCTCTCTTCAATAATATTCGCCAGACCTACATCTTCTCCGGCGCGGAAAATCCCAGCAGGTCGATACAGGTCTCCAGCACGTCCCTGGTCAGCGCAAGCAGCGCGATCAGGCTCTTCCGCCTTGCCCCATCCTCCTCGCTTAAGATTTTGGTCTCATGATAGAAATGGTTGAAGGCGTTGGCCAGGTCGTAGATATAGGCGCACACCTTGTGGGGGGCGATCTCCTCCGCGGCGCTCAAAATCATGGTGCCGAACTGCACCAGCGCCATCTCCAGCTCCTTCTCCGAGCTGCTTCCCGCCTTCAGGAATGCCAGACCTTCCGTCCGCCCGCCCTGCTCTTTGTACTTATTCAAGATAGATTTGATGCGCACGATCGTATACAGGATATAAGGCCCGGTATCCCCCTCGAAGGATGTGAAGCGGTCGATGTCGAACACGTAGTCCTTGGCGGCTTGGTTGGACAGATCCCCGTATTTCAACGCGGACAGAGCCACCGTCTCCGCCACGGCCTTTGCCTCCTCTTCGGGCATCTCCCGACCCTCCCTGATCTTCCGGTACATCTCCTCCTGGGTCTCCCGGACCAGGTTGTCCAGCCGCATGACGCCGCCGTCCCTGGTCTTGAAGGGCTTGCCGTCGCTGCCGTTCATGGTGCCATGACCCAGGAACTTCAGCACGGTCTCCGGCTTCACCAGCCTGGTCTTGCGGGCGCAGCGGAATACCTGCTCAAAGTAGAGGTCCTGGCGCTTGTCCGTGATATAGATGATTTCGTCGGGATCGTACAGGCGCATGCGCTCCATGATGGTGGCCAGGTCCGTGGTGTTGTACAGGGACGCGCCGTCGGATTTCAGGATCATGCAGGGGGGCACCTCCTTGGTGTCGGTCTCCTCCTTCACGTCCACCACTAAGGCGCCGTCGCTGATGTAGGCCCAGCCGCCCGCCTTCATGTAATCCACCATCTCGGGAATCAGGTCGTTCACGTCGCTCTCGCCCTTCCACAGGTCGAATTCCACGTTCAGGCTGTCGTAGTTCCTCTTCAGATCCACTTTCGACACGTCCACGATATGCTTCCACAGAGCCCGGTATCCCCGCACCCCTTTCTGGAACTTGCGGGTGGCTTCCAGGGCCTTTGCCTTGAATGCCGGGTCTTCCTTGGACTTGGCGCTGGCAAGGGGATAGATCTCCGCGAACTCCGCCTCGGTGATGGGTGTTTCTTCCGGGTACTCGCCCTCATAATTCTCATCAAAATACACCAGATCCGGCTTGCGCTCCTGCAGCTCCGTGATCACCATGCCGATGGGCGTGCCCCAGTCCCCCAGGTGCACGTCGCCGATGACCTCATGGCCTACGTAGCGGCTGATCCGCTTGATGCTCTCGCCGATGATGGCCGGGCGCAGATGGCCTACATGGAGGGGCTTGGCCACGTTGGCCCCGCCGTAGTCTATCATGATTTTCTTCGGTTTTTCGGTCATCTCCAGGCCGAATTTCGGTTCTTCTGCCATGGCTTTCACCATGTCCAGCAGAAAGGCCTCGGATAATTTCAGGTTCAGGAAGCCCGGTGCCACCGCTGCCGCCTCCTTGAACACAGGGCTGTCCGCAAGCCGGGCCGCCACGTCGTTAGCGATCATGATGGGAGCTTTCTTATATTTCTTCGCCCCTGCCATGGCTCCGTTGCACTGATATTCGCACAAATCCGGGCGGTTGGACAGGGTCACCCTGCCTAGCCCGGCCTCATACCCTGCGGCCTCGAAGGCCTTTCCCATCTCCTCCGACAATACTTCCAGTATCTTCTTCATTTCGATTCTCCGTTCCTTTTATTGCGCTCGTTTGGCGCATGTCGTCTGATTGGCAGTCCTCTTGCCAGTTTCCTTCTGAGCCAACATTATACCCTAATCACCCGGTTCCTGCAACATATTCTTTTCATAGCGCGCCATAATCTGTGCGCATAATCTGTGTGCCAAAGGCAACCGGAAGCCCCTTCCATGCTTCAGCCCTGCCGGGAAGCTTTGGAATATGTACAGCCGCAGTAGTCCTGCCGGTACAGGCCGTATCGGGCCGACAGCTCGATGGAG
>CAOOJO010000510.1 GCA_948496895.1 uncultured Acetatifactor sp.
TTCGGCAGCAGGCCCTTCAGCCAGACCAACCGGTTCCTGGAGGAGAACGGGCTGGAGCCGATTGACTGGCAGATTGAGAACGTTTGACAATAGAAACGGCAGAAGAACCGGGAGAAATGACTACAAGGGAGAATATAGACTACAATGGAAAAGAAAGCGTTCGTCACCAGGCAACTGGTGGAGGAAATCACAAAGACCTATCCGACCCCCTTTCATATCTATGATGAGAGGGGGATTCGTGAGAATGCGAAGGCCTTGAAGGAGGCCTTTGCCTGGAACCCGGGATACAAGGAGTTCTTCGCGGTGAAGGCCGCGCCGAATCCGTTCCTGATGGAGATTCTGAAGGAACTCGGCTGCGGCAGCGACTGTTCCTCCTATACGGAGCTGATGCTTGCCGGCGCGGTGGGCATGAAGGGGGAGGATATAATGTTCTCCTCCAATGAGACGCCGGCGGAGGAATATGCCCTGGCGGCGAAGCTGGGGGCTACCATCAACCTGGACGATATCACCCATATCGATTTCCTGGAGAGGACTTTGGGGTATCTGCCGAAGACCTTAAGCTGCCGCTTCAATCCCGGCGGGTATTTCGCCATGGGCACGGACATCATGGACAATCCCGGGGATGCCAAGTACGGGTTCACCAAAGAGCAGATGTTCCAGGGCTTCCGCATCCTGAAGGAGCGGGGGGTGGAGCGCTTTGGCATCCATGCGTTCCTGGCCAGCAATACGGTCTCCAACGAATATTATCCGGAGCTGGCCAGGCAGCTTTTTGAACTGGCCGTGGAGCTGCAGCGGGAGACGGGGGCGAAAATCGCTTTCGTCAATCTGTCCGGGGGCATCGGGATTCCCTACCGCCCGGATCAGGAGCCCAATGACATCCGCGTCATCGGGGAGGGCGTGCGCAAGGCCTATGAGGAGATCCTCACCCCGGCGGGGATGGGGGACGTGGCTATCTATACAGAGCTTGGCCGGTACATGACAGGGCCTTACGGGCATCTGGTGACGAAGGTGATCCACGAGAAGCATATCCATAAGGAATACGTAGGGGTTGACGCCTGCGCGGTGAATCTTATGCGGCCTGCCATGTATGGCGCGTACCATCATATCACGGTGCTGGGCAAGGAGGACGCGCCCTGCGACCATACCTATGACGTGGTGGGATCGCTGTGCGAGAACAATGACAAATTCGCCATCGACCGGGTGCTGCCGAAGGTGGAGATCGGGGACTATATCGCGATCCACGACACCGGGGCCCATGGATTTTCCATGGGGTACAATTACAACGGGAAGCTGAAGTCCGCGGAGCTGTTGCTGAAGGAGGACGGCAGCGTGGAGCTGATCCGCAGGGCGGAGACGCCGAAGGATTATTTTGCCACATTTGACGGATTTGAAGTTTATGACAGGCTGTTTCCGGAGCGCCAGGACACTGTGGCGGGCAATCGCGCGGGGATGTAAGAGAGCATGACCGAAAATTTTCAGGGCTTGCAGGCCAGGGCGAGGCTGTAGCCAGGTAAGCCGTGAATCAGGTCTTCAGAGGCCGGGAGGGAATTTGTATGAGATATCCGAAAAGTTTGCCCCAGGGAGGTACGATTGGTTTTCTGGCACCGTCATTCGGCTGCAATATCGATCCTTACCGGACGGCTTTTGGACATGCCCTGGAAAAGTGGCGGGAGATGGGCTACCGCACGATTCTCGGGCCGAACTGCTACGCGGGGGACGGCATCGGCATCAGCAGCACGCCGGAAAGCTGCGGCAGGGAAGTGATGGAGATGTTCCTTTCCGGAGAGCCGGACTGCCTGATTTCCTGCGGCGGGGGCGAGCTGATGTGCGAAATCCTGCCCTATGTGGACTTCGAGAGGCTTGCCCAGGCAGAGCCCAAATGGTTCATGGGGTACTCCGACAACACGAACCTGACCTATCTGCTGGCCACCTTGGCGGATACGGCTTCCGTGTATGGGCCCTGTGCGTCTTCTTTTGGCACGGAGCCCTGGCATGAGGCATTGTGGGACGCGTTCGGGATACTTGCCGGGAAGAGCGGTGCCTGGCTGCGGGGAGCGATAGGAAAGACGGCTGTGGAAGCAGATATGTCGGCGGTCGGAAGAGAAGCGGACCGGAAGGGTGGCGAGCACACAGAGGCCAGCCGGGATTGCGGTCGGTCGGAGGAGCCACATGCGGTGGTGCGGGGGTATGGGCTGTGGGAGAAGGAGTCCTTAAAGAGCCCGGAGAATCCGCTGGCCCCTTACAATCTCACGGAGCCGCTGGCAATCCGCACATATGTGGGCCGGGAGCCTGTCTGCGGGGAGGTA
>CAOOJO010000511.1 GCA_948496895.1 uncultured Acetatifactor sp.
GCAGAAGCGCATAGCCGAGAAAAAGGCTGCGGCACAGCAGAACGCCGCATAAGGCCCTGACGGGTCGGATACGCGTCAGAATCGCGGATGACCGAAGAAAGGATTCAGATACATAGAGAAAGGAGAGACGGATTATGATGATAGAAAGCAGGGAATTTGGACGCATCGAGGTTCGGGACATCCCGCTTCCCTGGGAATCGGAGGACATTTCCGGCACCTATACTTACTCGGGCAGAGTGCTGGTCTCCTACGGCACGGCAAAGGAGCATGAGGGGAAAGACTGGTACCATGTAGTCACATTGAATGACGACGGAACAGACGTCAGGGAGGTCTTTGACGGGGAGATTCCACAGCTTCCCGGGGCCAACGGCGTCCGCTGGATGTGCTTCGCGGACAATAAGAGGATATTGCTGGGGGACTATGTCCTGGAGTGCAGCCCGGACATCGACCATTGTGAGGAGGCGAAACTGGTGCGCCTGTACTATCCGGAGCGCTTGGAGCGCGGGGAGGGAATCTTCATGCACTGGTCGGAAATCGTCATCGCCCCGGACAACAGGCACATGGCCTGGACCATGCTCACCTCCACCGGCTCCATGAACTATCTGGGACGGCTGGAGCGGGAGGAGGAATGCTACCGCCTGGAGGATGTCTCTGCCATCAGCGGGGAGAAGCTCTGTGAGCCGGATCCGGAGCATGAGGGATACAGCGTCACGCTGCCTGCCAGGGGCGGGGAGCTGAAGCAGTTCGTCCGGGGCGGCAGAGCCCTGTCCATGGCGGGCGGCGGGGACAGCGTCAGCGAGAGCATGCTGCTGCCCCTGGACAGCGAGGAGCTGATTCAGATAACCCATACACCGGGCTATGAGGAGACCACCATTTTCTCGGCGGATGAAAGGCTGGGCGTAGTCATGTCCACCCGGTTCTCCGAGAGGACGAACTGCGGGGTCTTCGGCCTGGTGCCCCAGCCCCATTCCATGGCGGTGCGCAGCAAGTTCATCAACTGTCTTTATATGTACTGTGTCAGCGGCGTGAGAGCGTTCCGCAAGGGAAACGTGGGGCCTGTGCTGATTGACATCGAGAAGTCCCGGCGGGAGGGCAGGGGCCATGCCGGGGTGGATTTGAGCGACCCCGAGGGGAAATGGGTGTATTATTCCCCCATTAGCTGGCATCCGGACAGCACCCGGGCCATGTGGAACGAGGGGACCAGACCTGCGGAGGGGCCTGTAAAGAAAAGACTACGAATATGTCATCTCCTGGACTATGTGCCCGGGCAGCCGGTACCTTTCGGGACGACTCCGGAAAAAGAGGAGATACCTTATGCGCTCCCCGGGAGGGCGCCGGAGCATAAGTCCGCGGAGGATGCATTTTCCATAAAAATCAAAGGCAAGTCCAGCGGGCATGTGCTGAACGAGGGCGGAGCCGGGAATCCGCCTGTGTACCGGACGGTGTATGAGAATTTCAGCGATGACGGGGAGACATTCTACAACGGCAGCATGACGGTTACGGCTCCCGCCAGCATATTCGCGCCGGGGAAGACCGTGTTCGAGGCTGACCTCTCCGTAACAGGGAAGCATACAGGCGAGATGAAGCTGCGGGCAGTGTTCCGCAGGGACGATGTGCACGCACCGGCTATGCTCTCCTTTGCGGAGGGAGAGGACGGAGAGCCGGAGAGCCGTGGGTACTCGGCTTATGACGGGGTGGTGCTGGATATCGAGGACATGGAGCCGTAAACGGAACCGACAGAACGCCATAGACCCTGCCTCTCGGCTTCGATTCCCCACAGCGGAGGCTGTGGGGAATTTCATCAGGCCGGGATACAGCCGGGTGGAAAATATGGCAGGATCGGAAGTATGATCAGACTGGGGACAAGGAGGGACGTACAATCATGAAAGCAATCCGTCTAAGGACAGAATATATGGAGAATCCCATTGGAATTGATATCAGGAGGCCGTATTTATCATGGAATTGCAGTGATGGAAAAAAGCAGACTGCCTATGAGGTTGAGGCGGTCTGTGGGAATCAGGTCATCTGGGACAGCGGCAAGGTGGCTGATGACAGGATGAATGCCCTGCTGGGCGTGGAAACAGGCAGCAGGCAGCGGGTTTCCTGGCGGGTGCGGCTGTGGGACGAAGAGGACAGGGCCGGGGACTGGAGCGAAGAGGCCTTTTTTGAGATGGGGCTTTTGGAGCGGGAGGAGTTTGTGGCGAAGTGGATTGATCCGGAGCCGGACTGTGTCCCGGGAGAAGCCCTGGAAAGCGATTCGCAAGCTGTTCGGGAAGCTGGTTTGGGAGCCGGCCAGAAAAAGG
>CAOOJO010000512.1 GCA_948496895.1 uncultured Acetatifactor sp.
GGCTCCCGTGTTCCACCTCCCCGTCCAGGCGGGGCAGGAAGAAGTCCCCAAGCCACCCCATGCCGCTCCGGGTGGCCTCTGTCATGGACAGCTGCCCGGGCATGGGCTCGTGGGGATATTTCTCCGATGTCTCCTCCAGGCACAGCACCGCCTGGCGCAGCTCCTCCTGGCTTAGATCCGTCACCTTTATCTCCACGTCCACCAAGCCGATGCTCTGGGAGGCCACGCCGTCGGCCCTGGCCGGCATCGCCACCTCCCCGCCTCCTGACAGCAGTTCCGCCCTCTCCCTGTCCAGCCTGCCCCACACCGCGAAGATCCCCCCGAAGGCGATGGCAAAGGCCAGCAGGACGCCCGACAGGTTTACGATAAACCGTTTATTCTTCATCCTCCGCCTCCTCCTTCCCGCAGGAGAACAGCAGGCTGACCTCTGTCCCCTGGCCCTTGGTGCTGTGAAACTCCAGCTCGCTTCCGTGGATTCTGGCAATCCTGTCGGCCAGGGCAAGCCCCAGCCCTGCCCCGTGCTGCTTCCTGCTCCTGGCCTTGTCCACCATGTAGAAAGCCTCCGTGATCCGGGTCAGCTCTTCCTCCTCCATGCCGCAGCCATCGTCCCTGACGCATATCCGGTATCTCCCCTCCGGCTCCACTGTCCCCAGAAGCGCAAGCCTGGTGCAGCCCGCCTTGACGGAATTGTCCAGCAGATTAATCAACAGGGTCTTGAGCAGGTCGTACTCCACCCGGATATAGGCCGGATCCGCCCGCAGCTGGAAGCCCACCCCTTTTTCCGCAAAAAAGGGCTCCAGCCCTGCCGCCGCGTCCGCCAGCAGCTCCTGTGCGTCCATCTCCTGCAGGGGGAAGTCCTGCCGCCCCAGCACCGTAAGGTCCATCAGCTTAAAGGACAGGGCCTCCAGGCGCATCCCCTCGTTCCAGATGTACCAGGAGGCATCCCGCACCTCTTTCCTGGAAAGCTCCTTCTGGTAGAGCATGTCCGCGTAGCCGATAATGGAAGTCATTGGCGTCTTCATCTCATGGGCGAAGTTCGCCACGAAATCCTCCTTCTCCCTGGCCGCCGCGGACAATGCCTCCACCTTTTCCTCCACGGCCTGGGCCATGCGGTTGAAGCTCTCCGCCAGCTCCCCGATCTCGTCCCGGCCCCTGACGGCCAGGCGCTCCTCATAGTCCCCCTGGGCCATCCGTCCCGCCGCCCGGGACATCCGCTTCAGGGGGCCTGTCAGGAATGCGGACAATCCCCCCAGCAGCACCATGCCCACCGCCATGGCCGCAAGATAGCAGCGCAGGAAATACTGCTGCAGGATCTCCTGCTGCTTCACCGTCTTGCTCACGTCCCACTGGGTCAGGAAGTATATCCTGTGGCCTGCTGCCCCAGCCTCCTGGCCTGGGCCCTCCGTTTCGTACCATGTCCCGGCTCCGACATCACCCTGGCTCTCCGCCTGCATGTCCGCCTGTGCCATGTCCCGGATATCAACCACTGCGCCGCCCCTTCCCCCAGTTGCCACTCTGTCCTGAACCTCCGTTTCCGTACCGCCCGTGCCATCCACCTCCACCCCATCCTGGGCTTCCGCTTCAACCCCATCCTGCGCCGCGTCAGTCAGGCTTAAGCTGCCGCACTCCAGCATGCTCCCCACCAGCAGAAAGCTCCCCTCCGGCGTCTCCCGGAACCGGTATACATGGGAATCCCCGGACAGCTCGTCCAGGATGGAGGCGTCCAGTCCCTCTATCCCGGAATAGAGCAGCTCCTTATCCTCCGCAAAGAAAGCCGCGGGCAGGCTTACATCCGCCGCCAGGATCCGGAACAGCTCCTGCGCCGATTCCCCTGAAAGCATCTGCTCCGCTCCCTTCACGGACCACTTCTCTACCTTTTCTCCCGCAGAAGCCGCCTGCCCCGGGACGTCCCCCCACCAGGTGGTGACCTGCCCCTGATCCGCGGCCTCCTCCTGGGCTATCACGAAAGTCATCTCGATATCCGTGTACGCCAGCAGCGCCGACTGAACGGTGAACTTGTCATATTGGTATTGCTTCAAAGCGAAATCCGCTTCCCTGGCCATGCTGCTTTCCCATGAAAAATGGAGCAGAAAATATCCCGAGACAGAAAATGCCAGACTTAGGACAAAAGTCCCGCACAAAAAGATTTTCGTAAAGAGGCGCATGCTATCCCTCCAGCCTGTAGCCTATCCGGAACACCGTCCGGATCCGGTCCTCCCAGCCCAATTTCCTGCGCAGCCGCTGGATATGGCTGTCCAGGGTCCGGGTCTCCCCGTTGAAAGGCTCCTTCCAGACCTTTTCA
>CAOOJO010000513.1 GCA_948496895.1 uncultured Acetatifactor sp.
ATTTGTCCGTTCCCATACCCATCCCGATTCTCCTTTATCTATCTTTTCTAATGTATGTGCTGCATATTCTTTCCGTATCTTCGCTCTCAAGTGGTTTCTGACTGAATTATCATAGCTTACAAGGAGCCAGAAGTCAATAGGCAGAATCTCCGACCCCGTACTGCGCCACCATCTCCATGATTTCCGAAGCATAGGCGGGGTATTTGTCCGCCACGTCCATAATCTCCTTCCTGGCGGTCTCCGCTACATTCCTGTTGTAGTCCATCTGCTTGCGCAGAGCCTGCCTGCGGGAAATCAGCTCGTGGCGCATCTCCACCATCTCCCGCTTGTCCAGCAGGGCGGCAGCCTGCCCTATCCACCGCTGGGGCGTGGCTATCCGGTAGCGGGACAGCTTGTTCAGAAGTTGCCTGCGGTAGTACTCCGCCTTCCCCTCGGCCTCCGCGAATTCCCGGCGCTCGTCCTTCTCCCTCTGATACTGCTTCCACAGGCGGTTCAAGGCCGCCGCGCTGTCCGTGCCGTATTTCATGTACAGATAATCCGTCAGGTTCCGGTTGTTCACGTACCGGATCTTCACCTTGTTCTGCAGGAGGATCAGCTTGTTCACGGCTATCTCCACCTGGTGCAGCTCCCGGTCGTCGTCCGTGTACTTCACCCATGTCACCGTCACGGCCAGGGCCACCGCCGCCACCGCCAGCAGATACCCGATTCTGGTATCCATATGGAAGACAAACTGTAGTACTGCCAGCATCAGCATGCACAGCACGAAGGCCGTGACGAATATCAGCGTCATCCCCCGCAGATTGTCCATCAGGGCGTTCAGCTCCTCCCTGCGGTACTCGTAAGACTCACGCTCCCTGTCCAGCCGCTGGAGATCCTGCTTCACCTTGCCGCCGTATTCCTCGCATTCCTTCAGCTTGGCGATTCCCTCCGCCACCTCGCTCTCATGCTCCCGCAGCCTGTAATAGTCCGCGTCCTTCATGCGGTTCTTCCTGCCCCGGTAGCGTTTGCTCTCCTCCTCCAGCGCCACCAGCCTTCCGGCGATGCCATCCAGGCCCTCCCGCTCCGACTCCGGCAGCGCCTCTATCTCCTCCATGTCCGTCAGGTAGGAGGTGATCAGGGAGTACTCCCCCGTCAGCAGGCCGATTTCCTTCGTGGCCTCGCTCATCTGCTCCAGGCAGTTGGCGATATACCTGCTTCGTTCCTCCTCCTGGCCGAAGTCCACGTCATCCCGGTCATAGACGATGCTCTCCCAGTCCTTGGGGCCGTTCTCCTGGTATTTCTTTTTTCTGAATAATTTTGACCAAAATCCCATTTTCCTTGTTCCTTTAATCCTATTCCGCGCGATAGCTCTCTTTCAGAGCCTGGGTCAGACGCCTGTTGTCCTCATAGAACCCCCGCCTGTCCCTGCTTTTTTGATCCTTCCTGTTAGACAGCCGAAGGTAATCCGGCTGCTGTTCCCACTCCTCCATCGTCCGCTCAAGCTTCCTCTCCAGCTCCAGCGTACAGGGATACCATTCGCCATGTGACGCGGCGAAGTTCACGTATTCCTCCTCGGAAAGCTCCATACGCTTCGCCGCCAGGTAATCTACGCAATATTCTTCACTTCTGTCCCATTCATAGGCAATCCGGAAGCACTCCGCGGCTTTCCCATAGAACATGAGCCCGGCGTACGCCACGGCTTTATTATGCCAGATTTTCGCCAGGAATTCCTTCCCCACGCTGCCACCTTTTTCCACAGAAGCATCCGCCCCCTGGACCTCCTTCAGACTCCTCAACAGCTCGTCATATCCCCGCAGGGCCTGCCGGAACCTCTTTTTCTTCACCAGATAGTCCATCTGGCTCTTGCGCTTCTCCAGACCGGTAAGTCCGGCTCCCTGCCGCAACAGGCTTTCCGTCTCCTGCAGCGCCTCCTCGTCATAAAAGCCCACATAGCGCAGAATGACCAGGACGAACGCGCTGAGAGACCCCTGCTTATGCACCAGGGGATACAGCCCCTTCGCCAGCTCCCGCAGCCCGCACTCCCTCTCTATCCAGTCCAGCAGTCCGTCCTCCATCAGGGAGGTGTCCAGGAAGAACGCGTTCTCCTTGATGCAGTAGCAAAGCTCCTCCATGCTGTAGACATTCAGTTCCACCCCCGGGATACAATAGGGCTTCTTCGCGTAATTCCCCACACAGACACTGATCCGCATCCAGACACTCCCCCTCCCGCAGTCTTACCCCAGTTCAATCTCTTCCTTCCACACCCGCCCGGAGGAGCTTCTGAATTCCCCGAAGCCCAGATCCTTCACCTCCACGGCCAGA
>CAOOJO010000514.1 GCA_948496895.1 uncultured Acetatifactor sp.
AGAAGCTGGAGGAGGGGGACGTGGTGAAGGGCACCTTCGACATCATCAGCAGCCGGGGCGAATACTACCTCCCCTTTGTGGCCTCCGTGGAGCATGTCATGCCGGAATCCTCTGTAGGGACGGTCAAGAACCTGTTCCATTTCGCGAACCTGGCGAAAAGCGACTGGAAGGAGGCTGTGAAGCTGTTCTATTCCCCGGAATTCCTGCGGGTCTTATCGGGCAGCGACGCCAGGTACCTGGAGGATTACAGGGCGCTTTCGGCCTACCGGGGCCAGGAGCAGAACGTGGAGGAGTTCCTGATCCAGGTAAACAAGAAGCAGCCTCAGGAGTTTAGGGTGGATGGGGCGGAGCTGTATGTGGAGCTGTCGGCCCTCGCCTCCGCCGCGGTGACGGAGCAGAAGCTGACGATTCTGCGGGACGGCTGGGGCTTTACCAAGCTATTCGTGGAATATGAAGGGGAGTTCCTTTTTACGGAAAAAGAAGTCCTGACAGAGGACGATTTCCTGGGCAATCGTGTACGGCTGCCCGTGTTCATCGACAGTGGGCGCTGCAGGAGGGGCAGGAACTTCGGGCGGATCCGCCTGTACAATTCCTTTGTGGATTTGACGGTCCCTGTGACGGTGCGCCTGGGGGAGGACGGGTTCCTGGGCGGCGGGCAGGAGGACAGGATGCGCTGCACTCTTCGCCTGATGGAGCTCTATCAGGCATTCCGCCTGCGGAAGCTTTCCACCTCCGGGTGGCTGAAGGAGACGGGGAAGCTGGTGGAGCGGCTGGTGATGCTGGACCAGGGGGACGTCTCCGCCAGGCTGCTGCAGGCACAGCTATTGATTACCGAGGAGCGCTACAACGAGGCCGGATGGATTCTGGATCATGTGGCCGAGACCCTGGAAAAGAGTTCCTGTAGCGATACGCTGACGGCATATTACCTCTACCTGACCACGCTGATCCACGGCGACG
Source organism: uncultured Acetatifactor sp. (assembly GCA_948496895.1). GTDB lineage: Bacteria > Bacillota > Clostridia > Lachnospirales > Lachnospiraceae > Acetatifactor. The sequence goes on from CAOOJO010000514.1 coordinate 958, forward strand.
CCGCCTATGTGGAGCGGGTGGCGGAAGAGGTGGAGGGGCTTTTTAAGAGGGACGATTCCAACTGGCGGGTGGGGTGGCTTCTGATGTATCTTTCGGAGGACTACTGTCGGTCGGACCGGGAGAAATGGGCTTTCTGGGAGACGCTTTTCCGGAAGGGCTGTACCAGCCCGGTGCTGTACATCGAAGCGCTTTCTCTGGTGAACGGCAATCCCGCCCTGCTCCACAGGCTTGGCAGGTTCGAGCAGCAGCTCATCTGGTATGGGGCCAGGCAGGGGGCGCTGAAGCGGGAAGTGGTGGAACAGGCGCTGTACCTGACGGGCAGGCTGAAGGAGTATTCCGGGCCGCTTTTTGCCGCGTTTGCCAGGCTGTATGGGAAAAAGAAGGACGTGCAGCTCCTCCAGGAGATCTGCACGCTGCTGATCAAGGGCGGAAAGGTGGGGCCGGCCTTCTTTGACTGGTACAGGGCGGGGGTGGATGCCCAGCTTCGGATTACGAACCTGTACGAGTACTTCATGATGTCCCTGGATCTGAATCGGCCCCAGGAGATTCCCAGGGCGGTGCTGAAATATTTTTCCTATCAGAATAATCTGGACTACGTCCATACCGCCTATCTGTACGATTATATCTGCCAGCGTCAGGAGAAGCTGGGGGACGTGTATGAGATGTACCGGTTCAAGATAGAATATTTCGTGACGGAGCAGATAAAGAAGGGGCATATCAACCGGAACCTGGCGAATCTCTACAACAGGCTCCTGCGCCCGGACATGGTGGACGAGCAGACGGCGGCTCCCCTCTCCAGGCTCCTGTTCGCCCATCTGATCCAGGTGGAGGACGACAGGCTCAGGAAGGTGTATGTATACCAGCCGGGAAATCTTCGACCGAGCGAATATATCTTGTCGGACAGGCGTACCTGGGTGGCCCTGTACGGCAGCAGGTATACCATCGCCTTCGAGGACGGGGGGAAGAACCGTTTCCTGAAGAACGTGGAGTACACCCTGGAGAAGCTGATGATACCGGGAAAGTTCCTGCGCTTTCTTCTGCCCATGGGGCATCTGGGCCTGGAGCTGGACTTCTATCTGTGCGACGGCGACAGCGCATGCAGGGAGGAACCCTCGGAGCGCATCGAAAGGGAGCTTCGGATCGCGGCCTCCGGGGACGTGGATCCACAGGTGAAGCGGGAGCTGTACCTGCGCGTCCTCCAGTATTATTTCGACATGGACGACATGCAGGCGCTGGACAGGTACCTGAAGGAAATCCCCCCGGAGGAGCTGTCTTCGACGGAGCGGGCCAGCGTGGTTCGGTTCATGGTGCTTCGGGGCAGCTATAAGCTGGCGTG
>CAOOJO010000515.1 GCA_948496895.1 uncultured Acetatifactor sp.
GGAGCCCATCACACCCTTCCTGGAGCGGGCGGGGGATCTGTATGAGAAGGCGGGGATCTCCACGGTCCTGGTAGCGGGAAGCTCCGGCGCGTTCTTCTACATCGCCGACCATATCCTGATGATGGACTGCTACCGTCCGGTGGACATCACGGAGCGGGTGAAAGGCCTGTGCCAAGGACATGCCGCGCCCAGGGTGCAGGCGCCGGGGTTCGCGGTGCCCGCCTTCGACCGGGTGCTGCCGGCCTTCCGGAAGGCCCAGAAGGGCAGAGGCAGAGGCTGGGACGGCAGGGAGCTGGCAGTGAAGAACATCGGGTACGGCGCGGGTGACGCGGACAGCGGAGACGGCCAGGAGAGCGGCGGAAGAGGACGCAACGGCAGATATGGCGGCGAAGAAAGCCAGAGCTACAGCATGGCGGAGAGCAGGGGGCGCGGCCCGGGAGAAGGCAGAGCAAGCGGCGGAGACGGAAGAGGATACGGCTCCGGAGAGGACAGAGGACATGGCGGCAGAGGGCGCGGTGGCGACCGTGGCGGCGATGGGCGGCATGAGCACATGAAGACCAAATCCTTCGGCCTGGAGTCCTTCTCCATGGACAGGGAGGAGGTCAATGTGCGCTACCTGGAGCAGCTCCTGGATCCGGAGCAGGTAAACGCTTTGGCCCATCTGCTGCGGTTTGGCTTAGAGCAGGTCATGGACGGGAAGAAGACGGTCCGCCAGACCGTGGAGACCATCTGGAATGCCTGGGAGAAGCAGAACTGGAAGCCCTTCGCGGGCTCCTTCGTGCCCTGCGGCCTGGCCAGGCCCAGGATCCAGGAGCTGTATGCCTGCCTGAACCGGTTCCGGGGATAGTGAAAAGGACATTGTCCCGGGCGACAGCTGCCGGTGGGGGCTCTGGTGCAGACCGGGAAGATGGATATGGAGAAGGCGTCCTGTCGTAGGACGCCTTCAGATTTTTCGGATATAATTTACTGTGCGGATCCAAAGGAGACGCTGTCCAGGATGCTCTGGAACAGAAGGTCTGATTCCTCCTTAAAGTCCTCAAAGGTCACGAAGGAGAAGTTCACATAGCGGGAATCGGTCTGGATGAACGCATAATGCTGGTAGTAAATGGTGCCGTCATCCCCCTGGAAGGTGGTGGCGGCGTCCAGGGCGGGCAGGCCCGCGATGGTGGTCTGCGCAGTCTCATACGCTTCTGCCGCCAGGCTTTCCCCCAGGCCGGCCAGGTCGGGGATGTCTGCCAGGGAATAGGTGTCGATGTAGAGCACGGACATGTCCCAGGCATTGTCGTCCTCATAGCGGGAGTAGAGGGCCAGCTCCTCCGCATCGGAATCATCCAGCATCCACAGATAAGGACAGGAAAAGGTCAGGCCCAGCTAATCTATGGTGCGGGAGGTCATCACGGGCACCGGAACCTCCGGCTCCTTGGCCATGGCCGCGTCCAGCTCCTCCTGGGTGATGGAGATGGAGCAGGATTCCCCGGTGTCCGCCAGGATCTTCTCTGCCGCCAGCCTGGTGAGAGGGGCCAAAGTGGAGAAATGGTCGGCTCCTTCTATGACATAGCCGTGGATGTTCTCATTGTCCGTAGCCTGCTGCATCCGCTCCAGGTTCTCGGAATTGCCGTCCCTGCCTTCGATGAGGAAGGTAGGGCTCTTCACATCGTCCAGCCAGTGGATGGGGGAGCGCATGGTGAACTCGTCCTCATTCTCCGTATCAAAGGTGAACTGGCTGTTGTTGTGGTACTTCACCTCGTCCACCGCGCCGTAGCAGAAGACCGCCCGGAACTTGTCCGTGTACTCGGATGCCAACAGCGCCCTGGTAGCGCCGGTGCTGTGCCCGCCCAGGTAGATGCGGTCCGGGTCCACATAGGGCAGGGAGGCGGCATAGTCGTAAGCGGAGACGATATCGTCCACCTCGCCGAAGAGGGCCTCATAATGGCCGGGGTTGCCGTTGCCGCCCCGGAAGGAGGGGTACATGGTCAGGACACCTGCCTGCCAGAAGGCGGAGCCGGTCTGGTCGTTGTCCCAGGCCGGATAGCACCAGGGGAAGTCGTCGATGCCATTGCCCCAGCCGCCCACCACCCAGATGATCAGAGGGTGCTTTTCCCCGTCGCCGGGGTCGCTGGACACATAGGCCGCCAGGTCGCCCACCTTGGAGGAGAAGGAGACCAGGTCGAAGAGGCCCTCCGGAGGCTCCGGGACGGCATCGCTGTCGTTCTCCTCCCTGGCCAGGGTGGTGGTGAACGCGTCATGGGCTTCGGCGAAGCTGCCGTAGCTCTCTGCC
>CAOOJO010000516.1 GCA_948496895.1 uncultured Acetatifactor sp.
TGGTAAAGACAATTAGGGCGTCCCCCTCCCGCACGTCGTCCGGGAAGGAGAAGGGCACATCCTCGCAGAGCAGCCTGGTCTTGCGCTCATATCTGTGGACTTCGAAGGTGTCGCCGCACAGCGCGATCAAATGGGTGACCACCTCCTCCGCCGAGGGGCTCAGGCACACATGGACTTCCGCCGCCTGGACGCCCAGGATGGCCCTGGTCCAGGAGTGGCCTCTGTCGGAGTCGGCAATCATCTGGGCCTCGTCGATGACAGCCACGTCGTATATCTGATCCAAATCCAGCATCTCCACCGTGGAGGAAATGATGCGGCTGTTCTCCTCGTAGATGCGCTCCTCCCCGGTGAGCATGGTGCAGGGGATTCCCGCATCCTTCATCTTCTCATAGACCTCCAGGGCCAGCAGCCGCAAAGGACCCAGGTAGACGCCGTTTTCCGCTTCCTTCAGTCGCTCCAGGGCCTGATAGGTCTTCCCGCAGTTGGTGGGGCCTATGTGGAGGACGAACCGCCTTGTCATCTCCAGCGCCTTTGGAAACTCCGTCTCCGGCCTGGTGGGTACCAGGTCGATGATCTGGCTTCGCAGCTCTCCGTTCACATAGCGGCCCAGGGTGGAGCGCAGGCTCTTCTGGCAGATGTCAAAGTTCTGCTCCGTGCGCAGAAATTCCAGGAGCCTGGCGGTTACCAGCTCCTGCTCCTCGGCTTTCAGGTTTCCCACATCCAGGCGCACCAGTTCGCCTACGATGAGGTCGCGGATTTTCATGATAGCTATCTGGTTGTTCTCCCGGAAAGCGAAATAGGCCAGGTTGCGCAGCTGCCTGTGGAATTCCTCCAGGTGGGCCTGGCTGACCTTCCCCTCTTTCGCGCGCTTCAGCTCCGCAAGCAGGCGGTCGAGGCGCTCCACATAGGTCTTTTTTCCCTCATTGTTCTTCTTTTTCAGGGCTTTGGCACAGTCCCTGTATTGGGAAAAGTAGAACTGTGACAATTTTTCTTTCTGTATCATTCGATATTCCTGTACCGGCCCGGCAGGGCCGCCTTTGCTGTACTGTCTGAGTGTATCCGTGTCTGGATTAGTATAGCATAAAACGACGGTTTGGGGAAGCATAAAATCCAGGCATAGAATCCGGAAAGGAAAACGGAAAGGAAAACATTGACATTATGGGAGAAAATGCTAAATTAGATTTATAAAAAATAAGGAGTCCACGCCCCATGATGACATACGAAGAATTCCGTGACAGATTCCATATCCGCCTCACCGCCCAGCAGACGGAGGCCGTCCGCGCGGTGGAGGGCCCCGTCCTGCTGCTGGCCGTCCCCGGCAGCGGCAAGACCACCGTCCTGGTGACCAGGCTGGGCTACATGATACACTGCGCGGGGATATCCCCCGAGAACATCCTGACCCTGACCTATACCGTGGCCGCCACGAGAGACATGGCGGCCCGGTTCGCGGAGCGCTTCGGGGAGGAGGCTGGCAGGCGCATGGAATTCCGCACCATCAACGGCGTCTGCGCCAAAATCATTGACTACTATAGTCAGCTGATAGGCAAGCAATCCTTTTTGCTGGTGACGGACGAAAAGCTCATAGCGGGCATGCTCTCCGGCATCTACCAGAGCGTGGAGGGCGGCTATGCAACGGAAGGGGACTTAAAGGGAATCCGGACATTGATTACCTACATCAAGAACAGCATGCTGGACGCGGCGGAAATCAAAGACCTGGAGCAGGAGAGCGACTGGCGGATATCGGAGATCTACAGGCTCTACCGGGCGGGGCTGCGGGCCAGGGGCATGATGGACTATGACGACCAGATGCTGTACGCCTACAGCATCCTGACAAAGAGCCCGGAGACCCTGCGGCATTTCCGTGAGAAGTTCCCCTATATCTGCGTGGACGAGGCCCAGGACACCTCCAGGATCCAGCACGCGATCATCCGGCTGCTGGCAGGCGGCCGGGACAACCTGTTCCTGGTGGGGGACGAGGACCAGAGCATCTACGGCTTCCGGGCGGCCTATCCCCAGGCCCTGCTCTCCTTCGAGCAGGAGCATCCCGGGGCCCGGGTGCTGCTGATGGAGGAGAATTTCCGCTCCTGCGCCCAGATCGTGGAGGCGGCGGACTGCTTCATCCAGAGGAACCTCCTGCGCCACGCCAAGCACATGAGGCCGTCCAGGCCCGCCGGGGCGGACATCAGGGAGATTCCCCTGAAAGGCCGCGGCGCCCAGTATACCTACCTGGCCAAGGTGGCGGAGGAGTGCAGGATACAGACCGCCGTCCTCTA
>CAOOJO010000517.1 GCA_948496895.1 uncultured Acetatifactor sp.
CTGGGTGGCCCAGGGCTCCACGTTCTTGCAGGAGTCGTCCCCGTACACATCGTTGATAGGCCAGGCGCAGCCCGCCACATAGATGCCCTCTGTCAATCCACCGTCATGCATGTCCAGCCTGCCGCCCAGCTCCGCCTGGGTGCCGATCCACATGGGCACCTTGCCCAGTCGCTTGTTGGTGTCATCGGTGGCATAGAAGATGTCCGCAGTCCTCTCATTGAAATCCTGATCCAGCCAGCCCTTCTCGTACCAGTTGTTCAGGCACTGGAGGTAGGCCCGCATGGACTCGGAATCCCCGCCGAAGCGCACCACGTCGTCGGAGCCCTTGTACCAGATGGGGATGGCCTCCCCGAAGCAGGAGCACAGGCCGCCGGACCACATGTAGCCGGGATAGTAGATGCTGGTGCAGTAGGAATCCGTTATCCCAAGGTCGGCCATGGCTTCCGTGAAGATTTCGAACATCCACTCCCAGTCGCTGATGTACACCGGATCCGTGCCGCCGCTGGGGAACACCACCTCGTCCACCCAGCTGTCCACGTCCGCCTCGTCCGTGTAGCCGCCGGTAAAGGCCGCGCCCGTCTGGGGGTTCCTGCCGTATTTCACCAGCCAGTCCCTGCGGTACATATTTCCGGAGAAATAATATCCATAGTCTTCAAAGACCGTATTGATAGAGAGAATCTTCTCCTCGCCGTCGATGTCGAAGACAACCTTGCTCTTCAGGGCATCATTCGCCTGAATCAGATTGTAGTAGTTGGGCATGTACTGTTCCACCAGTTCCGTCAAGTCCAGAATCATCTCCGACTCCAGCATCCGGGGCGCCGCGTCCGCTACGGAAGCCTGCATCAGGGTAGGGAAATCTCCTGTGGCGATCATGGTCTCGTAATTGTTCAACTGGCTGCCCGCAGGAGGGACTTGGAACTCCAGCTTGATTTTGTCGTCATTCTCCCCCCAGGTCTGGCTCATCAGATACTGAATCGTGGGATTCTCCGCGTAGTCCGTATAATAGGACGCGTCCTGCCCATTGTAGAGCCATACCGTGTAGGTATGGTCCTCCGACGCGGTGCCCGAGCCGCCCCCGCACCCTGTCATGGCAAGGGCCGCCATGCCCGCCATCGCCGAAACTGCCAGTCTCTTCAACCCTTTCATGTGATACCTCCTGTTTTTATCCCGCAGCCGCCCTTCGGGGGAGACGGCTGCTGTTTTCGTTCTTCATGAGCTTATTATACAAAAGATTTTTTCTAAAAAATCTATGAAATCCGATTTCAACTACAACAAATCCGACCTGTTGAACTAATGGAGGGTGAAATGGAACCGCCATCGACACAAGAAAGTTGACAAACTACCACCGGAAACGTACAATATACCATATAAGGAAAAAATCACAGGCGGTCTCGTGAATAGGAGTATGGAATGGATACAGAAAAGAAAATCGGCGCTGATGCCCAAAAAGGATATCTTGTCGTAGAATCAGGCCCTGACAGGCCCTTTAGGATTCTGTACGCAGACAGGGCCGCCTGCGACCTGACCGGCCTGTCCGCGGAGGATCTGCTGTCCATTCCCGCACCAAAGCCAGTGCCCGTCTCCCTGGAGGCCACGTCCGTGGCGCTGGACGCGAACCACAGGCTGTGGATTCTGGACAGCAGGGACAAGCGGCTCCAGAGGGAGGCCGAGCTGATACAGATGAACCAGCAGCTGGAGGAAGCCCTGAACGCCGCGGAGGCCGCGAACCAGGCAAAGAGCGTCTTCCTCTCCAATATGTCCCACGATATCCGCACGCCCATGAACGCCATCGCCGGCATGACCTCCATCGCCCTGTCCCACATCGATGAAAAGGCCCGGGTACAGGACTGTCTGCGCAAGATACAGACCGCCTCCGCCCATCTCATGAGCCTGGTGAACGATGTGCTGGACATCTCCCGGATAGACAGCGGGCGCATGAGCCTGAACGAGGAGCTGTTCTCCTTAGCCGACCTGATCCATGACGTGGCCGTCATCGTGCGGCCCCAGGCAGCTCAGAAGGGCCATGCCCTGAAAATGGAGATCGACCGGATCTATGAGGAGAACCTCTGCGGGGATTCTCTGCGGCTGCGGCAGATTCTGGTGAACATCATCGGAAACGCCATCAAGTATACGCCGGACCACGGCGAAATCCTGGTCTCTATCTCCCAGTACACCGTCCCCGGGGATGCCGGGGAGGGGCAGCTGTGGCTGGACTTCGTCTGCCAGGATAACGGCATCGGCATGAGCGAGGCGTTCCTGGACCACA
>CAOOJO010000518.1 GCA_948496895.1 uncultured Acetatifactor sp.
GGCCCTGCGGCAGGGCGTCCTGACCCATAGCTTCAAGCGCAATCACGTGGAGCTGGAGGGGACGCGGGCGCCGCTGCAGCTGGCCCTTGCGCTGAAGACCTGCCTTTCCGGGATGAAGCAGAATGTCACAGTGGGCATCACCATGTTGGTGCTTTCGCTGGTGGTGGTGTTCTCGGTGCTGATGGTGGAGAACGTCATCGTGGACATGACGCCTTTTATCAACCTGATTGTGGGGGAGACGGCGGATGCCTGCGTAAATGTGAACCCCGGGGCGGAGGCAGCGCTATTGCAGGCGGCGGAGGAAGAGGTCTGCGTAGAAAAGATTTATCTGTACAGTTCCACGGAGGTGTGCCATGTGGGCGGGAGCGCCCTGATGGCTACCATGGCAGATGATTTTTCCCAGGTGAACAACCAGGATGTATGCTATCAGGGGCGGTTTCCTCTGTATGACAACGAGGTGGCCATCGGGGCCAAGTATGCCAAAGAGCAGGGGCTAAGGATCGGGGACGAGATTGCCCTGACGGTGGAGGGGAAAGAGGTAGATTACCTGATCTGCGGCTTCACCCAGATTTCCAACAACCTGGGCAAGGACTGTCTGTTGACCCGGGAGGGCTTTGAGCGCATGGGGGCGTTCAACAACATGAGCTACTATGTCAACCTGGTACCCGGGGCGGACAACAAGGCTTTCCGGGAGAGGATGGAGGAGCGGCTGGGCAGCGGTTTGAACATGACCATCGATATAGCGTCCGTGATAGAGGGCTCAGCCGGGGTCTATGTGTCCCTGATGGCCGTCATCGTGGTGGGAATCCTGGTGCTCGGCGTGGCGGTCATCGCCTTCGTGCTCTATCTGCTGGTGAGGCTTTCGTTGGGCAGAAGAAAACGGGAGTTTGGCATCCTGAAGGCCCTTGGTTTTACCACAGGGCAGCTCGTCCTCCAGACTGCGGCCAGCTTCCTGCCGGCGGTGCTGCTTTCCACCGTGATAGGGATTGCGGTGAGCGCTGCAATCATCAACCCGGTGGTGGCGCTGTTCCTGGGCGGGATTGGCATCGTGAAGTGCACTTTTACCGTTCCGCTGGGATGGACTATCCTGTCGGGGGTGGGCCTGGTGCTCACAGCCTTTGGGCTGGCATGCCTATTGTCCCTGCGGATCCGGAAGATTGCGCCCGTGGCCCTGCTGGCGGGGGAATGAGGAATCAGAAATAAATAGTGCTTGCAAATCTCCCTCTAATGTGTTAGAGTAAAGATATACTCTAATGGATTAGAGGGAGGTATTCTATTATGGAGACACCGAAGGTTTTTGAGAGCGAATATCGTTTCTGCCTGATTCTATGGGAGCATGAGCCGGTGCGCAGCAGCGACCTGGTGCGGCTGTGCAGAGAGCAGCTTGGGTGGAAGCCCACCACCACCTATACGGTGATCAAAAGGCTGTCGGAGCGGGGCGTGCTGAAGAATGAGGACAGCGTGGTCACGGCGCTGGTCAGCAAGGAGCAGGTGCAGGAAGCGGAGATTGACGAGCTGGTGGAGAAGAAGTTCGGCGGCTCCCTCCCGGCGTTCGTGGCGGCTTTCACAAGGCATGGGAAAATGACGGAGAAGGAGATTGACCAGGTGCAGCGGATGATAGACCGCTTCCGAAAGGGGGATGGGCAATGAGGGATGTTTTTTGGGAGGTATTGAGCAGGAGCATAACGGCGGGATGGCTGGTGCTGGCTGTGGCGGCCTTGCGGCTGATTCTGAAGAGGGCGCCCAGGAGAGTGAGCGTGCTGCTCTGGGGCATGGTAGCCCTGCGATTGCTGTGCCCGGTCTCCATCGAGAGCAGGTTCAGCCTGATTCCAGAGGGACAGATAGCGCCGCAGTGGATTCTGACAGAGCTTGGGTGGAATCTCCCGGGGAATGATTCAAATGCCGGGGCGGCGATGCCACCGGGCAATGCACTGGGAGATGCATCGGGCAATGCGGCGGGGAAGGCCGAGGGGGCTGGGCTTGCAATCATGCCGGGAAGCGAACCGGTTGGCGCCAGTGCTGGGGCACTGGACAGCAGGGTTTCCGCAGACGGTTTTCTCTTGTCGGATGGATGGAATATCGCAGATACATTATCGACCATATGGATGCTGGGCATGCTGTCCATGTGCCTATATGCGCTGCTTACCTATCTGCGGCTGCGGAAGCTGGTGAGCACGGCGGTGGTCATGCGGGACAATATCTTCCAGAGCGAAGCAGTGGACTCCCCCTTTGTGCTGGGGGTGGTTCGGCCCAGGATCTACATTC
>CAOOJO010000519.1 GCA_948496895.1 uncultured Acetatifactor sp.
TGCTCCAGGCCATGAAGAGGCTGCTGGAGGATACCTACGAGGTGAGCCTGGCCAAGTCCGGGGTGGCGGCCATCCGGAGCATGACCCTGGACAGACCGGACCTGGTGCTGCTGGATTACGAGATGCCTGTCTGCGACGGGAAGCAGGTGCTGGAGATGATCCGGGCGGAGGAGGAGCTGGCCAGTACTCCCGTCATCTTCCTCACCGGCAGGACGGACAGGGAGAGCGTCAGGAACGTGGTGGCCCTGAAGCCTGCGGGCTACCTGCCCAAGTCCATGAAGTCGGATGAGATCAAGAAGAACATCAAGGCGTATTTCGACAAGGTCGCCAGATGATCTGGCTGTGGCAGTCGAACGCGGCAGGCGTGACGGAATAAAATGACGGAAAGGGTTTCCATAGGATGCGGAATATGATAGAATGGTCTTAGATGTCGGATAATAGATTTTCCGGCAGGAAAGGAAAGAAAAATGGAAAGAAAAGTGACGTGGGAGACTTATGACGCGGCGCAGCTGGAGAAGCTGGAGAGCCTGAACCGGGAGTACATGGACTTCCTGGACAACGGCAAGACAGAGAGGGAATGCATCGATACCATCGTGAACACCATCGAGGCGGAAGGCTATCAGGAGCTGGAGAGTCTGATTCGGGATGGAAAGAAGCCCCAGAAGGGGGACAAGGTGTACAGCGTATGCATGAACAAGTCCATCGCCATGTTCCAGATTGGGGAGAAGCCCATGGCGGAGGGCATGAACATCCTGGGCGCCCATATCGACAGCCCCAGGATCGATGTGAAGCAGAACCCTCTGTATGAGGAGGGCGGCTTCGCGTACCTGGATACCCATTATTACGGCGGCGTCAAGAAGTATCAGTGGGTGGCCCTGCCCCTGGCGCTCCACGGCGTGGTGGTGAAGAAGGATGGCACCACGATTGAGATGAACATCGGAGAGAATGACGACGACCCTGTATTCTTCATATCCGATCTCCTGGTGCACCTGGCAGCAGAGCAGATGGAGAAAAAAGCCTCCAAGGTCATCGAGGGGGAGGCCCTGGACCTGATCATCGGCAGCAAGCCCATCGTCCTGACCGGGGAGGAGAAAGAGGAGGACAAAAAAGAGGACAAGGAGAAGGCCAAGGAGGCCATCAAGGCAGGCATCCTTGACATCCTGAAAGCCTCCTATGACATGGAAGAGGAGGACTTCCTCTCCGCGGAGCTGGAGATCGTGCCTGCCGGCAAGACCAGGGAAGTGGGCTTCGACCGCAGCATGATCCTGGGCTACGGCCAGGACGACAGGGTCTGCGCCTTCACCTCCATGCGGGCCATGCTGGACGTAGGGGCCACGGAGAAGACGCTCTGCTGCATCCTGGTGGACAAGGAGGAGATCGGTTCTGTAGGCGCTACGGGCATGCAGTCCAGATTCTTTGAGAACGCCGTGGCGGAGCTGATGAACCTCATGGGCGAGTACAGCGAGCTGAACGTCAGGAGATGCCTGGCCCGCAGTTGCATGCTCTCCTCCGACGTCAGCGCAGGCTTCGATCCCGCCTATGCGTCCTGCTTCGAGAAGAAGAACGCCGCTTTCGTGGGCAAGGGCATGGTCTTCAACAAATTCACGGGCTCCCGCGGAAAGGGCGGCTCCAACGACGCCAATGCGGAGTACATAGCCTATCTGCGCAGGATCCTGGACGAGAAGGGAATCGTGTACCAGACCGCGGAGCTGGGCAAGGTGGACGTAGGCGGCGGCGGGACCATCGCGTACATCCTGGCGGAGTATGGCATGAACGTGATCGACAGCGGCGTGGCGGTGCTGAACATGCATGCGCCCTGGGAGGCCACCAGCAAGGCTGACGTATACGAGACCTACCGCGGCTACATGGTGTTTGCGGAAGGGGCAGGGATGTAATGGACAGCCGTCTGCTGAAATCGGACTTTTATTTTGAACTGCCCCAGGAGCTGATAGCCCAGGATCCCCTGGAGGAGCGGACCTCCTCCAGGCTCCTGGTGCTGGACAAGCGCACCGGGGCAGTTTCCCATCATATGTTCCGAGAGATCGGGGACTTCCTGAGGCCCGGGGACTGCCTGGTGCTGAACGACACCAGGGTCATCCCGGCCAGGCTCCTGGGGGAGCGGGAGGGCACCGGGGCCCATGTGGAGCTGCTGCTGCTGAAGCGCATAAGCGGCGATGTCTGGGAGACGCTGGTGCGGCCCGGCAAGAAATGCCGCCCCGGCACCAGGCTGACCTTCGGGGCCGGCCTGCTGTAGGCCGAGATC
>CAOOJO010000520.1 GCA_948496895.1 uncultured Acetatifactor sp.
AATGCTTCCGGAACCCTCCAGGAGATCCTTTATCAGGGCTGTCTTATCTACATAGTAATAGCCGTTTCTTCGGATATCCTCAAAATTTTCAATGCCGATGGGCAGTCTGGCTTTTGTTTGCATGGCGGCTCCTTTCCGGGATATCAGCGAAAATCTCCCCTTTTATTTTGCTATATTTTATTCTACTATAATCCCCGGAGATTCACAAGCAGGAATCCCGCAGACTTTGCCAGAAGCCGCCCAAAACCTGCCGCTTTGCAGATTACATAACAGCAACTGCTTTATCCTTATGTATTAGCTCTCCAGCGGTTCTTCAGCTTATTCTGCAGGCGGTACAGCACGTTCAGGGCATCGATGGGAGCCAGGGTGTTCACCTCCACCTCCATCAGCTCCTTCAGGATGTCTTCGTCGGTCACCGTGTCGAAGAGGGACATCTGGGACAGCTCGATTTCGTCCGGCTTGGGCTGCCTTTTCGTCCTGGTGTCCTTTACGTCCACGGTGATGTTCTGTATCTTTTCTATGATGTCATTGTCCGTGAGCTGCTCCACGATCTCCTTGGCCCGGTCTATCACCATGTCCGGCACTCCGGCCAGCCTGGCCACCTGGATGCCGTAGCTTCTGTCCGCGCCGCCCTTGATGATCTTCCGCAGGAAGACGATGTCGTCTCCCCGCTCCTTCACGGCAATGCAGTAATTGTTCACATTGTTCATCTTGCCCTCCAGCTCCGTGAGCTCATGGTAATGGGTGGCGAACAGGGTCTTGGCCCCCAGGAGCTTGCGGTTGCTGATATGCTCTATCACCGCCCAGGCGATGCTCAGACCGTCAAAGGTGGACGTCCCCCTGCCGATTTCATCCAGGATCAACAGGCTGTCGGACGTGGCGTTGCGCAGGATATTGGCCACCTCGTTCATCTCCACCATAAAGGTGGACTGGCCGCTGGCCAGGTCATCGGATGCCCCCACCCGGGTGAATATCCTGTCCACGATGCCGATGTTGGCGCTCTTTGCGGGCACGAAGCATCCCACCTGGGCCATCAGCACGATCAGCGCGGTCTGGCGCATGTAGGTGGACTTTCCCGCCATGTTGGGGCCGGTGATGATGCTGATGCAGTGCTTGTTGTTGTCCAGAAAGGTGTCGTTGGAGATGAACATGTCCCCCTCTATCATCTGCTCGACTACAGGATGTCTTCCCTCCTTGATGTCGATGATGCCCTTTTCGTTGAGCTTTGGCCGCACATAGCGGTTGCGCTCCGATACCAAAGACAGCGCCGCGTACACGTCCAGCTTCGCCACAGCCTTGGCCGTGGTCTGGATCCGGTCAAGCTCACAGGCGATGGAGTCCCGGATTTTGCAGAACAGGTCGTATTCCAGGGTGGTGAGCTTGTCCTCCGCGTTCAGGATCGTATCCTCCAGCTCCTTCAGCTTGGGGGTGGTATAGCGCTCCGCGTTGGCCAGGGTCTGCTTGCGGATATAGTCCTCCGGCACCAGGTTCTGATAGGAATTGGTGACCTCAAAATAGTAGCCGAAGACCTTATTGTATTTGATCTTCAGGTTCTTGATGCCCGTCCGCTCCCTGTCCGTCTCCTCCAGCTGGGCCAGCCACTGCTTCCCGTCCCGCTTTGCGCTGCGCAGCATGTCCACCGTCTCGTCAAAGCCGTCCCGGATGATGCCGCCCTCCCGGATGGTCACAGGAGGATCCTCCTCGATGGAGGCCTGGATCAGCTGGAAGATGTCCTGCAGCCCGTCAATGCGCTCCTCCACCTCCCGCAGCTCCCGGCAGGAGAAGCCTTTCAGCACCGATTTGATGGCCGGGAGCATCTCCCGGGAATTGCGGAAAGCGATGAAATCCCTGGGGTTCGCCGTCTTGTAGGTGACCTTGCTCAGCAGCCGCTCCAGATCGTAGACGGGGTTCAGGTATTCCCGGATCTCATCCCGGGAGACGCTGTCCTTCCCCAGCTCCTCCACAGCGTCCAGGCGCTTCTCCATCTCTTCCTTATCGATCAGCGGCTGCTCCAGCATGCTCCGCAGGAGACGCCCGCCCATGGCGGTCTTGGTCTTGTCCAGCACCCAGAGCAAAGAGCCGCGCTTCTGCTTCTCCCGCATGGTCTCCGTCAGCTCCAGGTTGCGCCTGGTGGAGCTGTCCAGCAGCATATACTTGTTGGTCAGATAAGGGTACAGATGGGTGAAATGGGCCAGGTCCGTCTTCTGGGTGTCGTAGAGATACTGCAGCAGCGCCCCCGCCGCCGTCATCCCTGTGGGAAAGT
>CAOOJO010000521.1 GCA_948496895.1 uncultured Acetatifactor sp.
CACTCCTGGTCGTTCATCTGGCCCGTGCGGAGCTTCTGGGAATCCACGCTGGATTCCATGGAGAGCATACGGTTCACAAGCTGCTCCTTGCTCATCTCCAGGCTGAAGATGGCTACGGTCAGGCCCTTCTTGAAGGCCGCGTGCCTGGCCAGGTTCAGCTCGAAGGCGGTCTTCCCCATGGATGGGCGGGCCGCTATCAGCACCAGGTCCGAGGGCTGCATCCCCGCTGTGCGGTAATCCAGATCCAGGAAGCCTGTGGGAATGCCGGTGACGTTGTCGTGGTTCTTGGCCGCCGCCTCTATCCTGTCCATGGCGTTCATGACTACCTGTCTGATCGGCACATAGGAATCCGTGGTTCGCTTCTGCACCAGCTGGAATACACGTTTTTCCGTATCCTCCAATATGTATTCCAGGCTTTCCTTCCCCGCGTAGCAGGTATTGGCTATCTCCTCGTTCAGACGTATCAGTCTCCGCAGGGTGGCCTTCTCGGCTACGATGTCGGTGTAGGCCTTGATGTTGGCGGATATCAGAGGCGCGGTGAGGAGGTCTTTCACGAATTCCAGGCTACTGACCTCCGGGGGCACGTCCTTGGTTCGCAGGCGCTCCTGCAGCGTCACCAAGTCCACCGGACTCCCCCCGTCGTTCAGCTCGCACATGGTGTCGAACAGGACGCCGTACTGTCTGTTGTAGAAATCCTCCCCGCTTATCAGCTCCGAGGCCTTGGCTATGTTCTCCCTGTCCATGAGCATGGAACCGATGACCGACTGCTCCGCCTCCATGTTGTGGGGCAATATCCTTTTGAGCACATTCTCTTCCATGCCGTCACGCTTCTACTACTTTCACGGTAAGCTTCCCTGTCACCTGAGGATGGAGCTTAATGGGTACCTCATAGGAGCCAAAGCTCTTGATGCTCTCCGGCAGTTGAATCTTCTTCTTGTCGATTTCAATGCCGTTCTGCTCCTGGCAGGCCGCCGCGATCTCCTTTGAGGACACGGAACCGAAGGTCCTTCCGCCCTCTCCCCCCTTGATCTTCACCACTATCTGCTTGTCCTCCAGGCTGGCTGCCAATGCCTTAGCGGCTTCCAGCTGTTCCTTAGCCAGCTTGTCCTCCTTGGCCTTCTGGAGCTTCAAATCGTTCATGTTCCTGGGCGTGGCCTCGATGCCTATCTTCTTGGGCAGGATGTAGTTCCTGGCAAATCCGTCGCTGGCCTCGATGACGTCGCCCTTCTTGCCCAGCTTTTTCTCGTCCTGTAACAGTATGATCTTCATTCTCTCATATCCTTTCTATGGTTTTCGCTATATTTCTCCATTCTCCAGCATGCTGTCGATGGTGCGCTTCAGCACGCCCATGGCTTCTATGATGCCAACGCCCTCCATCTGGCAGGCCGCCGCGTTCAGATGTCCGCCGCCGCCCATGCGCTCCATGATGATCTGCACATTGACTTCGTCGATGGAGCGGGCGCTGATATGTATCTTGCCCTGGAAATCCGTCAGTACGAAGCTGGCCTTGATGCCCTTGATGTTCAGCAGCTCATTGGCCGCCTGTGCCCCGATGATCGTAGGGTTGGGCAGATCCTCCGCCGTACAGATGGAGATGGTGAAGCATTGCTTGTAGATCTCCGCCTGGCTCACGGCGTCCGCCTTGGCCTTGTACCCCTGGGCGTCCTCCCGGAACAGCTTGCGGACCCTGGTCACGTCCGCGCCGTTGCGGCGCAGGAAAGCCGCGGCTTCAAAGGTGCGCACGCCTGCCTTGATCATGAAGTTGTTCGTGTCTATCATGATGCCGGAGTACATGCAGTCGGCCTCCTCAGGCCTGATCCGGATATTGTCGTAGATGTACTGCAAGATTTCCGATACCATCTCGCAGGAGGAGGAGGCGTATGGCTCCACATAGGAGAGGGTGGCGTTCTCGATGGTCTCCGTGCCCTGTCTGTGATGGTCCAGCACCACCACGGACTTGCAGTACCGCAGGAGATCCGGGCATTCCGTGATGGAGGGCTTGTTCACGTCCACCACCACCAAAACGGTGTTGCTCCCGGCGGCCTCGATGGCCTGCTGGTTGCCGATGATCATGTCGCTCTCGTACTCCGTGTTCCCCCTGAACAGCTCCACCATAGGCTCGATTGCCGGAACCTGGTCATTGAGCACGATGTGGGCCTTGCGCCCCAGGGTCAGCGCGATGCGGTAGATGCCTATGGCGGCGCCGAAGCTGTCCGCGTCCGGCATCCTGTGGCCCATCACCAGCACCTGATCCTTGCC
>CAOOJO010000522.1 GCA_948496895.1 uncultured Acetatifactor sp.
CAGACGGGCCTGCCGCAGCCTGTCCCTGTCCTTTCTGTCCTCATTCTCGTCAGCGCCCCCGTTCTTCGCCATCTTTTCTTCCAGGGCGGGCTCCCAGCGCCTGGTCATGGCTATGGCCTCCTCATACTCCGCCTCCTCTATATAGAGCTTCGCCATGAGCCCATAGTACTCCGCCTCCTTCTCCGGCGGCAGCTTCCCCTCCAGCCCCAGGGCAAAACGGATGCCCCGGGCGGTCTTTCCGTCCTGCAGATAGCACCAGCAAAGCTCCAGGCCGCTCTGCCAGTCCCCGTTCTCCCGGTACCTGGCTTCCAGCTCCTTCTCCAGCTCGCTGTTGACTTTGACCAGAAGCTCCATGAACCCATCGTCCGCCCCTGCCGTCAGCACCCTCTCCGCGCATTTCTTGGCATCCCGATACCGCCCTTCCTCATAGTGCCATTCGGTGAGCCTGGCGTTGGCCATGTAATGGCTGTCATTGTCCGCCTTCAGCTCCTGATAGAGTCCCGCCGCCCGCGCTCTGTAGGCGCTATTGTCCTTCTGGTTCCAGAGGATTTCCGCGAAATTGTAGCTGATCATAGGGTCTCCCGGGTATTGGGCCAGCTCCCCCTCCAGCAGGGCCACGGCCTCCGCTGTCTTTCCCTGCCTGACCAGCACATTGGCCCGGCTCACCTCCATCACCGGATGCCGGATGCCGGTAGCGTCCGCGCTCTCCAGGCAGCGTTCCGCCTCCTCTATCCTGCCCTCATGCAATGCCTGCCAGCAGCGGTCGTAATATTCCAGGAACCGGTCGTAGTCCGCGTCCTCCGGCCCCTGAAACTGGGTGAAGTCCAGATCCTCCCCCCGTTCGCATCTGCCGATGATGAAATGCATGAAGTTGGCCGGAAACTTCTCCCGCAGCGCCTTCGCGTCCTTTACGATGGAAAGCCGCCTGTCGAAAAGCTTCCAGACCTCCGTGGGCAGCTTGAAATGCTCCGTCAGGAAGCGCAACAGCTTCTCTCTACAGTTCTCTTCCTCCTCCAGGGAGAGGAAGACATCGTCGTCGAAAAGGGCCTTCCAGAGCTTCACGTCCTGCCTGGTGCGGATGTTACTGTAGAGTTCCACCGCCCGCTCCAGCCACAGGCCCGAGGGCGTGGTGTCCCGGGGTGCCTCCTGCACGTCCTCCTCCGCGTCTTCCGTCTCTCTGGCGTATCTGCAGGCCTCCTCATAGGCACTGCGCAGACGCTTAAAGCCCTCCGGGTCATCCTCCGGGTTCGTCACTGCCAGCTTTTCCCTGTACGCGCTTTTGAGCGCCCTTTCATCCTTTGTAGCCTCGATTCCGAGTATCTGAAACGCTTCCCTTCGATCCATGCAAAATCTCCTGTTTTCTTCCAGCTCCGCACGGATGCGCTCGCGCGCCACTCCGGCAGCATCCTTCACGTGCCACAGCCCTTTGTGCACGGGCTGTGCATATAAAAAGGGGCAGAAGAACGCTTCTGCCCCCATAATCCACCCATTTCCTAAAACACGAATTTATCCGCAAAGTAGGCATCTAAGTCCTTGATTGCCACCCTCTCCTGCTCCATGGAATCCCGGAAGCGCACGGTCACGCAGCCGTCCGTCTCGGAGTCGAAGTCATAGGTGACGCAGAAGGGCGTGCCAATCTCATCCTGGCGGCGGTACCGCTTGCCGATGTTGCCCCTGTCGTCATACTCGCAGTTGTACTTCTTGCACAGCTGTGCGTAAATCTTCTCCGCGCCCTCGCCCAGCTTCTTGGACAGGGGCAGCACGCCGATTTTCACAGGCGCCAGGGCAGGATGGAAGCGCAGCACCGTGCGCATGTCGCCGCCCTCCAGCTCCTCCTCGTCGTAGGCCGCGCAGAGGAAGGCCAGCACCACCCGGTCCGCGCCCAGGGAAGGCTCTACCACATAGGGTATGTACTTCTCCTTCTTCTCGTCGTCGAAATAGGTCATGTCCTCCCCGGAGGTATTGGCATGCTGGGTCAGGTCATAGTCCGTCCTGTCGGCGATGCCCCACAGCTCGCCCCAGCCGAAGGGGAAGAGGAACTCGATGTCCGTGGTGCCCTTGCTGTAGAAGCACAGCTCCTCGGGGCTGTGGTCGCGCAGGCGCATCTCGTCCTCCTTGATGCCCAGGGAAATCAGCCAGTCCCTGCAGAAGCCTCTCCAGTACTGGAACCACTCCAGGTCCGTGCCGGGCTCGCAGAAGAACTCCAGCTCCATCTGCTCGAACTCCCGGGTGCGGAAGATGAAGTTG
>CAOOJO010000523.1 GCA_948496895.1 uncultured Acetatifactor sp.
GGAAGGATATCCTGAAACAGGCGAAAGAAATCAATCCGCTGCGGAACTGGATGAATGGCTGAAGAAAATTGAGATTCCTCTTGACTTTTGCGCTTTAAACCGCTAAAATCAGAAAGAGTGAATCCACCGAAAGGATAATCGAAAAAACGATGCTGCGCACACAAAAAGACGAAACCGATGACATAGGTGCAGCATATCCAGAGAAAAGGAGCAGACTATCATGAAAGAGATATCGAATCTAATAGCATACCGCCCGGACGTGAAAGTGGTGGACGCCACACTGCGTGACGGCGGACTGGTAAATAATTTCTATTTTACCGATGATTTCGTCAAAGCGCTGTACCTGGCGAACCTCCGGGCGGGGGTGGACTATATGGAGTTCGGCTATAAGGCCTCCACGGAGATGTTCGACGTGGACAAGTTCGGCAAGTGGAAATTCAGCAGGGACGAGGACATCCGGAAGATCGTGGGAGAGAACGCCACGGACTTGAAGATTTCAGTGATGGCGGACGTGGGCCGATGCGAGAAATCGGATATCATCGACCGGGCGGACAGCCCAATCGACATGATCCGGGTGGCCACCTATGTGAACACCATCCCGGGGGCGGTGGACCTGATTGAGGATGCCAAGGGCAAGGGCTACGAGGTCTGCTGCAACATCATGGCCATCTCCCATTCCCTGGAGGGGGAGCTGCGGGCCGCCCTGGAGATCCTGGGGCAGTCCCCGGTGGACGTGCTCTACATCGTGGACAGCTACGGCGCCATGTACCCGGAGCAGATCGCGCGCTTTGCGGACATGTATACGGAAGTGGCGGCCAAATACGGCAAGAAGGTGGGAATCCACGCCCACAACAACCAGCAGCTTGCCTTCGCCAACACCATCGAGGCGGTAGGGGACGGCGTGGACTGGTTAGACGCCACTTACGCCTCCATGGGCCGAGGGGCAGGGAACTGCGCCATGGAGCTGTTATTGGGGTTCTTACGCAATCCCAAGTACAATATCTACCCCGCCATCCAGTTCGTGGATAAGTATATGACGCAGCTAAGGGAAGAGGGCGTGGTCTGGGGCTACGACCTGCAGTACCTGATGACAGGCCTTCTGAACCAGCATCCCAGGGCCGCCATCCAGTTCACCAAGGAGAAGCGGTCCGACTATACGGAATTCTACAGGGAGATGGTGTCCCAGGAGTAAAGAGAGGGCAAGCGGCCTGTCTGAACTGCTATAGCGGAGGGAAGCCCGGCCCGGTGCAAAGAGTCGGGGGGTATGGCAGACAGGAGCGGATATCAGAAACGGAGGCAGAAGATGAGCGAGAGAGTCTATATAAAGGACATAGCCGGGAAAATCGGCGAGGAAGTGAAGCTGCAGGGATTCGCGGACAATATCCGTAACAGCAAGTCCATGCTGTTCATCGTCTTAAAGGATATCACCGGAAAGGTGCAGATTACCCTGGAGAAGGAAAAGGCGCCCGAGCTGGCGGAGCAACTGGAGGCAGTGACCAACGATTCCGTCCTGACGGTAATCGGCCAGGTGGCGGAGAACGAGTACGTGAAGCTGGGCGGCATCGAAATCATCCCGAAGGAGATTTCCGTGGAGAGCGTGGCGGAGGCCCTGCCCATTGCCAGAAAGGAGATTCCCGCCACCAAGAAGAAAAAGGCTGTAGAGCGCTCCAGCATCGACCAACGCATCGACTACCGCTGGATCGACCTGCGGACAGAGGAAAATCAATTGATGTTCCAGGTACAGACGACTTTGGTGAACGCCATGCGGCAGTACCTTTTAAAAGAGAACTTCATCGAAATCCACACCCCCAAGCTGATCGGAGCGGCCAGCGAGAGCGGTGCGGACGTGTTCCAGGTGGAGTATTTCGACAGAAAGGCCTATCTGGCCCAGAGTCCCCAGTTCTACAAGCAGATGGCCATGGCCAGCGGCTTCGAGCGCATTTTTGAGGTAGGGCCGGTATTTCGGGCGGAGAAGTCCTTCACCAGCAAGCATACCACGGAGTTCACGGGCTTCGACCTGGAATTCAGCTATATCGACTCCTTCCGCGATGTGATGAAGATGGAGGAGAACCTTCTGCGGGCAGGCTTGGAGGCCGTCCAGGAAAGACACGGGGAACAGATAAAAGAGCTGTTCGGCACAGAGGTCATCGTGCCCGACACGCCCTTCCCTGTGGTAACCCTGAAGGAGCTGTACCAGGGGCTGGAGCAGGACTTCGGGTACACGGTGGAGGAGTCCGAGAAG
>CAOOJO010000524.1 GCA_948496895.1 uncultured Acetatifactor sp.
GCTCCATCGAACACCGCCATGACGCCAGTTTCCTTGCCGTATTCCCCACCGCCCGCAAAGGCATAGAGATATCCTCCCTGTGCGGCTATCTGATGCATATTGGTATGCTGGACAGGCAATGTGTCCACCGTGCTCCACGAGCCTCTGTCGTACTTCTGTATCCGCGCCGCGCCGCCGTTGGAATCCGCATAAACCATGTAAAAGCCACCGGCTGATGCCAGCATGGCCGGACGGCTGAAATCCCCTGCCGTCAGGCTGCTGTCCACCAGGCTGTTGCTTTTCAGATTATAAATCTTCCATCTTCCGCTGTCCTCATAAGCCGCGTAAAGATTGCTGCCATCCACCGCGAACTGCATATATTTCGGATAGGAGACATTGTGCCGGGCCACCTGCTTCCAGGAGCCGTTCTCCAGCTTGCTGTAGACGGGCTGGCTGGACTGGTCCAGGTAGGAAAGGTACACCTCCCCGCCGCACACAGCCAGCGCCGCCGCGGATGTCCAGGAGACTGGGGCAATCTTATCCCCCACCTGCCGCCATGCCGCGCCGTCCCATTTCTTCACACATATCTGCTTACTGCTGCCACCGCCGGGAACCTCCTCCAGAAACGCGGCATAGACGGTACCGGTAGCCGGGTCGGTGCAGACGAAAGGGTCTCCGATGCACTGATCGCTGACAGTGTCCCCCATATTCTCCCAGGATATAACGTCCTTATAGTCGGCGAAGGTCACACGGAAGGTCAGCGTTTTCTGGTCGGAGGATATGCTCACATCGCTGATCTGTATCCCGCTGTTGCTGCCGTCAGAGTAATACAGGGTGTTCTTCGTAAAATCCGCGTTCAGATCCGTGCTGCCGTAGGATGTCTTCCCCGCGGTTCCGTCCAGAGCGGCGTTGTGAACCAGATTCAATCCGTTGGAAGCCGTGTCGCCGGCCGCCTCCGGATCCGTCACGCCGGGCCGGTACACATAGATGTAATTCTTTCCCTCGCCGTTGGTCAGGCTGTACACCTTAGGGTCTACCCGGTACATCAATAGCCCGCTGGAGGGAATGCGCTGTTCGAAGGTTCCCGTGGTAAAGTCATTCTTTTTCCGGTATTCCAGGCAGATGAACTCCGAGCTGGAGAGGGGCGTCCGCAGGGCGAACACCTTGGTGCCGCCGGTCTCCGATGCCGCCGTCAGGGTGTAGGTGCCGCTCTGGGTGATATTTCCCATGGAAATCCAGCCCTGCCTGGCCCGCAGATAGGACAGGGGGTACTGGAGGAAGGGGCTCACCGAGGCCATTATGTCCCATATCCCCACCGGCTGGCCCACGCTGTCGTTCCTGCGGTAGAGATCCGGCAGGCCCAGGGTGTGCAGGAACTCATGGGCTATCACCCCCTGCTCCGAATACACATGTCCCGTGGCCGCGTCCGCCGGAAGCAGCCTTCCGGAGGGAATGATGTTGTAGTCAAAGACGCGCATCCCATTGATGGTCTTCGCCCCGGCATATGTGGAATGGAATGCTGTCTCCCTGCCGCCGATGGTGTCCCCCTGGAGGATAATCGTCAGATTGTCGATTACATTGCTGCTCTGGTTGTCCAGCTTGCAGGTGGAGGTGTCCAGGTGAATTTTGCCTCCCGCTGCCGCGTCGATCACTTCCTCCACCAGGTCGCTTCCCCCGTAGCTGTTCCGGGACAGGGTCAATGTCAGCACACCGTTTTTGTCCGCCTTCTCCTGAGGGAAATAATTCGTCACCTTCACGGCGCCCTCCGTCACCGCCCAGATATAGCTGCTGAAGGAATTGTTACCGTATATTCCATTCCCTTCATCATACATCTTCTTGATCCGCTTCCAGTTGGACCACTGCTGTCCGGTATTGTCCACACTGGTGGCATTGAAAATGTCGCTGGGGTCATTGCCATGCTTTACGAATATGACCACATTGGTTATGTTCTTGGTGCTTCCGGCGGCTTCCGCCTCCCCATGAGGCAAAAAGGGCAGGGGAAGCGATACCGTCATAGCCGCGGCCAGCAGCATCGCAAGGAGCCGGGCCAATACTCTGTTCTTTTTTCCTGATTCGCGCATCTCCTACCTCCATTCCGTATATTCCGGCAGGCCCAGCCAGGCCGCGTCCAGCCGGAAGGTCTCCTGGGCGGCGTCCTCCTGGTACAGATAGGATTTCCCGTCACCGGTATACGCATAGACCACGCCGCCTGCCTCCGTTACCTTCTGGTACTGTTCCTCCGCGGTAGTGCCGT
>CAOOJO010000525.1 GCA_948496895.1 uncultured Acetatifactor sp.
CTGGGCACGTCCGCCGGGGCGATGCCGATCCCGGTATCGGCAATCCGAAGCACTTTATCCGGCGTGACGGATATGGTCAGGCTGCCGTTCCTGGCGTACTTGACGGCATTGGACAGGATCTGCTCGATGAGGAACAGCAGCCACTTCTCGTCCGTGAGCACCGTCACGTCCGTGGGCTCATAGGTCAGCCGGATCCGGTTCCGCACCAGCTGGGACGCGTACTTGTGGATGGCCTGGCGCAGGATTTCGTCCAGGGCGTATTCCCGGAACAGGAAGTCGGAGGAATCGCTCCCCAGGCGCATCCAGTTCAGCGCCATCTCCACGTACTGCTCTGTCCTAAACAGCTCTGCCAGCAGCTCCCGGTTCTCCTCCGTGTCCTCCCCCTGGAGGGTCATGCGCATGACGGAGATGGGGGTCTTGATCTGGTGCACCCAGGTGGTGTAGTAGTCCATGCTCTCCCTGCGCTCCCTCTGCCTCTCCCCCAGGTTCCTGTCATAGGCCTCCTTCAGGCTCCTGACCATCTCCTGGTAGTCCGCCTCCGCCAGGGTCTGAGGCTTCGGAAGCTCTCCGTCCAGGATCTCCACGTTCTGCAGCAGGCTCCTGCGCGCTTTGTGGGCATTATAGTAGAAAAAGAAAGAGACGCCCAGCGCCACCGCCCCCAGGAGGACGCACAGCCCTCCTGCGTACAGCACTGCTTCCGTCTCTATGTCGTACAGAGAGAAGACCGCCGCGTAGATTCCGGCGAAAGCCGCAAGGAGCGCTGCCGTCCGGCGGCGCTGCCACAGAAACTGCCACAGTATGCCATACCAACTCTCCTCTTCCATATCATATACCTCCCCGGGCGCTTCTCGCCCATGCCAATCAAGATATTCCCTGGCCGCTGGCAATCCGCTCCATTGCGAGGACTCCCGAACCGGCGGAACCCTCCGCGATTCCACTGCCTGATGTCAGTCCGGATCCCCTCCGCCGCCCTGTCGATGACCATCCATCTGTTTTCCCTCACTCCACGATACTTGATTATAGAAAGCCGTCCTTGCTTTCTATAATATTCCCTCATTTGATTATGGAAAGCCGTCCTTGCTTTCTATAATACTCCCTTATTTGATTATAGAAAGCCGTCCTTGCTTTCTATAATATACCCGCTTCCCACCTTGGTAGTGATGAAGTCCTTAAGCCCCGCGCCCTCCAGCTTCTTCCGCAGCCTGGTGACGTTCACCGTCAGGGTGTTCTCCTCCACATAGGCGTCCATCTGCCACAGCTTCGTCATCAGAGTGTCCCGGCTGACGATCTTGCCTTTGTTCTCCAGCAGGGTCTGCAGGATGCGGAATTCGTTCTTGGTCAGCTCGATGCGGTTCCCCTCATAGGTGAGGGAGGTGTTGTTCAGGTTCAGCACCGCGCCCCTGTGCTCCAGCACCGGAATCTTCCCCGCCATGTCGTAGGCCCTGCGCAGCACGGCCTGTATCTTGGCCGTCATCACCTGCGGATCCACCGGCTTGGGGATGAAGTCGTCCCCGCCCATGTTCATGGCCATGACGATGTTCATGTTGTCGGAGGCGGAGGACAGGAAGACGATGGGCACATTGGAAATCTTGCGGATCTCGCTGCACCAGTGGTAGCCGTTGAAGAAAGGCAGCATGATGTCCATCAGCACCATGTGGGGGTCGTATGCCGCAAATTCCGGGAGGATGTCCCGGAAGTCCGTGGCGCACAGGCATTGGTTCCCCCAGGCCTCTATCTGTCTGCGCATGGCGTCCGCCATGGGCTGGTCGTCCTCTATGATCATGATGCGGTACATATCTCCACTTCCCTTTCCTGATTCTGAGCTCTTATGTCCGGCGCTCCCGCGCCTGGTCCCTCTCACAGCCTTGCCTGGAACTCTTCCACGCTGGCCGCCTCTGCCGCCAACAGCAGCAGGCGGTTCAGCGTTTCCATATCTGTCTGGGCAGCTATGGCGCGCTCCAGCTGAGGGGGCACCGTTCCCTTTGCCGCCAGCAAAGTCAATACGGCTTCTGCCGTTCCTTCTGCCTTTATACGCCTCTCAATCTCACAAGCCTTCATATACGCCAGCCCCACTTCCCTGTCCGATTTTACTTCCGTCACCATTTCATGCAGCCTAGCCAGACCTGCGGATTTCGCGTTTTCCGCAGTAGAATGCTCCATATATCTGGCAAGCTGCTTCAGCTCCTCCGTCGGCTCTCCTTTTGTCCCTTTTGTGTATAGAA
>CAOOJO010000526.1 GCA_948496895.1 uncultured Acetatifactor sp.
CCTCCTGGATGCAGTTCCCCTGCTCCTTCGCCAGCCTGCGCACCTTTTCCAGGGTCTTTGCAAATACGATTTCCTGATTCACTGGCTCCTCCTTCTCATTTCACATGGGTATGGGTGAACAGATGCTCCTGGCAGTATTCGTAATTGCCGTTGCACTTGGAGCAGAACCGGAATTCCAGATTGGGGTTGTCGTCCTCGGTCTGGCCGCAGACGGCGCATTTATGCTTGGTCACCCTGGAATTGCGGCGAATGTCCTGCTTGAACTCCGCCCTGCGCTTCATCTGCTTCGGACTCATGTGGATATGGCTCCGGGAGGTCAGGAAGAAGATCACGAAGTTCAGCAGGGAGGACAGGATGACGATTCTGGTCACCAGGCCGCCCCGGAACAGGAAATCGTAGGTCAATACCAGGCCGTCCAGAATGCCCAGCCACTTCACCTTCACCGGGATGATGAACATCAGGAGCACCTGCATATCCGGGAACGTGGCGGCAAAGGCCAGGAAGATGGACATGTTGATATAATAGGTGCTGAACAGCATGGATACCAGCAGCGAGGTAGCCGCAAGCCCTTCCCCGCCCCCGGTAAGGAAGAACTGGATGCCCAGCCACACGAAGCTGCCCAGAACCGTGAACAGCATGCCCGAGAACAGGTATACGTTATATCGATAAGTCCCCCATGTCCGCTCTAAGCTGGTGCCGATATTGTAATAGAACAGGAGCATGATGATCGTAAAGGGATCCAGAGAGGAGGGCGGCACGATGACCCAGGTGAAGATTCTCCATATCTGGCCGTGCAGGATGGCGTAGGGATCCAGGGTCAGGTACAGCAGGAAATTCCCGTTGATAAGCTGGATGACATAACCCACCACATAGCATAGAATCAGTATCAGGGAAAGGTTGCTGATGGCGTATTTTCCGAATCTCTTCTCAAAATTGCTCATTTCGTTCACTCCTTATGTCGAATAGCCTTGGAACCCTGCGAATAGACTGGTTACAGGACTCCGGCACCCCGCAGGATAATAGTATTCTATCATCCCCTCACCCATAAGTAAACCAGACTTTTCCTATTTTATATAAAAATCAGTATTTTAATAAACTTTTTACACGTCCATCTATTTGCATTTTGCGCCGCGGTGTACTATAATGTCTTAGAATGTCGTGATATGTCGGCATTCTTTTTTCCAGTTTTGAGACTGTTTCAGTTCAGGAAGGATGATTTTGCATGGAATTCACAACAAAAACGGAACGCGATGCCCAGGCATTTCTGGGCGATGCCCAAGCATTTCTGGGCGATGCCCAAGCATTTCTGGGCATTGATATAGGCTCCACCACGGTGAAAATCGCGATTCTGGACGCAAGGCACCGGATTCTGTTTTCCGATTATGAGCGCCACTTTGCCAATATCCGGGAGACCCTGTCCGGACTTTTGGACAAAGCATATAAGCAGCTTGGGAACCTCACCCTGCACCCCATGATCACGGGCTCCGGCGGCCTGACCCTGGCAAACTGCCTGGAGGTGCCCTTCACCCAGGAGGTCATAGCGGTGGCCTCCGCATTGCAGGAGCTGGCGCCGAAGACGGACGTGGCCATCGAGTTGGGCGGCGAGGACGCGAAAATCATCTATTTCGAGGGCGGCAACGTGGAGCAGCGCATGAACGGCATCTGCGCCGGAGGCACAGGCTCCTTCATCGATCAAATGGCCTCCCTGATTCAGACAGACGCCTCCGGCCTGAATGAATACGCCAAGGGCTACAAGTCCCTCTACGCCATCGCCGCCCGCTGCGGCGTATTCGCCAAGACGGACATCCAGCCCCTGATCAACGAGGGGGCCACCAAGGAGGATCTGGCGGCCTCCATCTTCCAGGCTGTGGTGAACCAGACCATCTCCGGCCTGGCCTGCGGCAAGCCCATCCGGGGGCATGTGGCGTTCTTAGGTGGCCCGCTGCATTTCCTGTCAGAGCTGAAGGTCGCCTTCATCCGCACGCTGAGGCTGGACGATGAGCATGTAGTCGATACGGACAATTCCCACCTCTTTGCCGCCATCGGCTCTGCCCTGAACGCGAAGGAAGACTGCGCCTGCTCCATGGAGGAGATGCTGCGCCGTCTTTCCTCCGACATCAAGATGGAGTTTGAGGTGGAGCGCATGGAGCCACTTTTCGCCGACAGGGCCTCCTATGACGCTTTCAGGGAGCGCCATGCCAAGGCCCATG
>CAOOJO010000527.1 GCA_948496895.1 uncultured Acetatifactor sp.
GGGGAAGCTGGAGCCTGTCAGTGAGGATCTGGAGGTCAGGGAGTTCCAGGAGCTGATGCACAAGGTCAACGAGATGAAGGTGGACATCAAGAACCTCCTGGTGAAGGTGCAGACGGAGGAGGAGCAGCGGCAGAAGACCGAGCGGGAGAAGCTCATGTACCAGATCAATCCCCATTTCCTCTTGAACACCCTGAATTCCGTGCAGTGGATGGCCCAGCTGGAGCACCAGGAGTCCATCAGCAGGTTCCTGGCGGACTTCAAGTCCCTGCTTGCCTACAACCTGGGCAAGGAGGAGAAGAGCAGCACCCTGCGCACGGAGGTGGAGATCGCGAAGAAGTACATCAACCTCCAGAGACAGCGGTATGACTTCGAGGCCACCATGGAGGTGGAGGAGGGGGAGTACCTGGAGACGGAGACGATCCGGATGCTGCTCCAGCCCCTGATCGAGAACGCCCTGCGCTACGGCCTGGGAGAGATGGGGGTGGTGGACATCCGCATCTTCCAGGATGAGAGGAAGGACTGCGCGGTCATCACCATCCAGGACCACGGCAGCGGCCTGAGCCGCGAGAAGCTGGAGCAGCTCAACCGCCCCTTCTGCTACAAGAACAACGGGGAAGGGGACACGGCCGGAATCGGGCTGCGCTATGTGCGCCACTGTCTGGAGGGGTTCTACAAGGGAGAGTCCATCCTGACGATCAACAGCGAAATCGGAAGGGGCACCAAGGTGACCATCATCATCCCGGTGCGGATAGCAAAGGAGCATACATGATTAGGGTTCTGATAGTGGATGACGACAAACTGGCCAGGCGGGGCCTGGTGTCTTTGATGGACTGGGCGGCTTACGGCATGGAGGTGGTGGGGGACGTGCAGAACGGCAAGACGGCCCTGCAGTTCGTCCGGGAGCACCCGGTGGACCTGGTGTTCGTGGACATCGACATGCCGGAGATGAACGGGATTGAGTTCATGGAGGAGTGCCGGAAGGTCAAGCCCCAGGTGCAGTTCGTGGTGCTGTCCTTCTTCGAGAACTTCTCCTATGTCCAGGCCACCCTGCGGCTGGGGGGCCTGGACTATATCTCCAAGACCTCCATGGAGCTGGACAATGGGGACGCCATCCTCCAGCGGATCCTGGAGAAATATGAGCAGAGGAACCACAAGGCTGTGCCGCCAAAGGAGATGGACCAGGAGCTGGCGGCTATCTGGGAGGAGTGCAGGACCCAGCATTGGTTCTTCTCCGACGGGGCCTTTGAGCGGCTGAAGGAGCTGATCCTCAGGGTGGAGCCCAAGGCGCCCAACGTGCGGCGGCTGGAGATGATGATTGCCCGGTACATCGGGGAGCTGGAGGGGATGCTGGAGCTGCCGGAGATCATGGTGCCCCTTTTCTCCGACACGGAGGAGATCGTGCGGTGGATTTCGTCCTACCGTGCAAAGGTGTACGAAAGCATGGCGGACAGGTCTCTGGGCAGCGATGCGGAGCGGATCCTGAAGGCCGTCATCTATATGAAGGAGCATCTGGAGGAGGATCTCTCCACCAGCACGGTGGCGGAGCACATCGGCTGCAGCAGGAGCTATTTCTGCATCATCTTCAAGAAGCTGTCGGGGCTTTCCTTCGGGGACTATCTGCAGCAGGTGCGGATCGAGCGGGCCAAGGAGCTGCTGCTGAACACCTCGGATTCCGTGACGGAGATCGCCTTTTCCTCCGGGTATAATGACATCTATTACTTCAACCGCGTCTTCCGGAAGGCGGTGAACTGCAGCCCTATGGAGTTCCGCAAGAACGGGGGCAGGACGGAGGGCTCGTAGGTTGCGGGGAATCGTTGACTTTGGGGGCGGAGTGATGTAAACTGGAAACAGCGCCGGGCGGAACCGGGTTCCGGGGAAATGGGGATGGACAGACGACATGGAGCAGAACAGGGCCTACAGCAGGGAATTTGACGAAAGATACGCATATGACGGGAAAGACCTGGGAGCGGTCTGCCGGGAGGGGCGCACCGTATTCAAGGTGTGGAGCCCTATGGCGGAGCGGGTGCAGCTGCGCCTGTACCGCGGCGGCAGCTCCAGGGCCTGGCTGAGGAAAGCCATGCAGCCCGGGGAGAGGGGCGTGTGGACGCTGGAATTTCCGGAGAATCTCCACGGGATGTACTACGATTATGTAGTGCGGGCGGAGGGAAGGAACAGGCGCACGGCGGATCCTTACGCGGTGGGG
>CAOOJO010000528.1 GCA_948496895.1 uncultured Acetatifactor sp.
TGCGAAGCTGTCCGAACTGATGGATCCTGCCCACCACGGACAGATAGAACACGCCGTAGATCACCAGGACGCAGGCCAGCAGGATCACCGCCCCCACCAGGGCATAGATTATGACGGACTGGCTGTTGAAGGAAAGGGAGTCCAGGAAGGCCTTGGAGGGCATCACGTATCTGCGCTCCACCCCGGCGTCCCTGCCGATGGCGTACATCACCTCCCGGCATTCCCCGGCGGACATGCCCTCCGCGTCCCGGAGCCTGGCGTGCACTTCATATGGGACGTTCTTCAACTGGCTGCCGTTCTCGGCATAGCTGCGGGACAGGAACAGGTTGAATTGCTTCCCATCGCCGTCTCCCTTCAGGATGCCCGACACGGTAAATGTCTCCTGGCTGCCGTCATAGAATCGGAGCGTCACGCTGCCGCCCGTCGCCACTGGCAGGCCCATCCGCTCCAGCATGGCCCCCTGCACCGCGATTTCCTCCATGGCTTCGGGCAGCCTGCCGCTCTCCAGCTCCCCCGCCTGAATCTGGTCGGAGAGGCCGCTGACATAGCGGGGCACCACGCCGAAGCCCTCCGTCTCCGACAGGATGCCCGATTTCACCTGAATCTGGTATGAGATGCGCCGGTCCTTCTGAAGCAGCTCGGTCTGTTCCGGGGTAAGCTCATAGTAGCTCACCTGCTGCCTGTGGGACAGGCCCTCCCGCTCCAGCGCCTTCTGGCCCAGGGCGAAGAGGAGAATCACCGTCAGCAGGGACGAGGCCAGGGCGATGGTCACCGCCACGAAGGCATTGCGCATCCGGCTGGCCCGCAGGCTCTCCTTTGCCATGGCGAATATCATCCGCGCCGCCACTTTTCTGCCGCTCATGCCCCCACCTCCTGCGCCTGGATCCTGCCGTCCTCGATGCGGATCCGCAGATCCGCTTTCCGGGCGATGTCCTGGTTATGGGTGATCATCACGATGGTCTGGCGGAATTTGCCGCTGGTGGTCTTGAGCAGGTCGATGACCTTGTCGCTGGTGCGGCTGTCCAGGTTGCCCGTGGGCTCGTCCGCCAGGATGATGGCGGGCTTGGACACCAGAGCCCTCGCGATGGCCACCCTCTGCTGCTGGCCTCCGGACAGGTGGCTGGGGTAGTTGGACAGCTTCCCGTCCAGCTCCAGGAAACGCACGATTTCCTGCAGGAACGCCTTATCCTCCTGCTTCCCGTCCAGGCGCACGGGCAGCACGATGTTCTCATAGGCGGTGAGGTAGGGGATGAGGTTATAGTTCTGGAAGATGAAGCCGATCCGCCTGCGGCGGAATACGGTGAGCTGTTCCGCCGTCATCTTCTCCATGCTCTCGTCCTCTACCTGCACCGCGCCGGAAGTGGGGGCGTCCAGGCCCCCCAGCATGTTCAGCAGGGTGGACTTCCCGCTGCCCGACGTGCCCACGATCGCCACGAACTGCCCGCTCTCCACGGACAGGCTCACATCGTCCAGGGCCTTTACCAGGCTTTCGTCCCTGCCATAGTATTTTTTCAGATGGGATGCCTTTAAGATCGCCATGTCTATCTGTTCCTCCTGGCTTGAAATTCTAAGGAACTGAACAGTTCCTTAGTACATCATAGCCTATAGGGGGAAAGATGCAACGGAGGGCGCAGATTTTAATATGCAGGACGCAGATTCTAATATCGGCGGGACATGCTCCGGGGCGGAATGGCCCTCACAGCATGTCCCCCCAGTAGTCCGCCATCCTCACCATGAAGTCCTTGCGCCTGGGCTGGCTGATCGGGATGCGCTCCCCGGTGGTCAGGATGGCCTCCAGCCCCTCGATGCCCTTGATGAAGTTCAGGTTCACCACAAAGCTCTGGTGGCAGCGGGCAAACTGGGGGCTGGCGCACAGCAGGGCGGAGACCTCCTTCATGTTCTTGTAGACTACCTGCGCCCGATCCTGGAAATGCAGCAGGACGTTGCGCCTGTCCGTCTCGGCGTAACGTATGTCCTTATACGGTATCCTGTATTTCCCGCCATCGCCCGCAAAGTGCAGGCAGGGCTCGTCCTTTCCCCGGTATCTGGCAAAATACCGGTCCAGCTCTATCTTCAGCACGCTGTACTTCACGGGCTTGAGCAGGTAGTTCACCGCGCCGTATTCGTAGCCCTTCCACACATACTGCTTCAGGGACGTGAGGAAGATGAGGCCCACGGTGCTGTCCATGCGGCGGATCTG
>CAOOJO010000529.1 GCA_948496895.1 uncultured Acetatifactor sp.
AGGATAGTGAATGGCGAAATGTACGCAAGAGAGATGGAGGACAACACTTTTGATGTCATCGTCAATGAGAGGACCTTCGTGAATCTGAACCTCATGCTGGGGGAGGTGCTGGAGCTGCCCTCTCTGAAGGACGAGTCGGGGGAACCCTACCGGATTCGTATCGCGGGAATCTTTGAGAACAGTGAACAGCAGGATATCTACTGGATATCGGAGCCTACGGCATGGAGGGACGTCTGCCTGATGGACGAGGGGCTGTTCCGGGAGCTGTTCGCCAATTCGCAGCGGCTGGACATGGGCTTCAACACCGAATGGTACGCGGCGCTGGATTACCTTGCCATGCGGGGAGACCAGGCTGAGCGCTACCTGGAGGTGCTGGAGCGGTATCTTCAGGAATTTGACGCTATGGGGTATAAAAGCTATTCCGTCTATTTCAAATCCACTCTGGAAAACTTCGTGCTGCAGGCCCAGAAGCTGAACGCCACTATATTGATTTTGCAGATGCCGATTTTCGTGCTGTTGGCGGCGTTCATCTTCATGGTGTCCAGACAGATGCTGGAGATGGAGCAGAACGAGATCGCGGTCTACAAGAGCCGGGGCGCGGACAAGGGGCAGATTGTGCTGGTCTATCTGCTGCAGAGCCTGATCGTCTCTGCGCTGGGGCTGGCGGGAGGGATTCCCCTGGGGGTATTGATGTGCAGGCTCCTGGGGGCGTCCAACTCTTTTCTGGAGTTCGTGAAGAGGGCGGCGCTGCCGGTGGAGATTGGGCCGAAGGTATGGATATGTGCGGCAGCGGCAGCGGCCTTCAGCATCTGTACCATGGTACTGCCGGTCATCCGGTTCGCCAATGTGGGCATCGTAGCCCATAAGCGCGGGAAGAACCGGAAGTCGAAGAGCTCCTGGTGGCAGAAGGTCTTCCTGGATGTGATTCTGCTGGGCGTTTCCCTGTATGGCCTGTATCAGTATTATGGACAGAGAGAGTATCTGGCCCAGAAGGTCCTGGAGGGGGCTTCGCTGGATCCGCTGCTGTATTTGAGCTCCTCCCTGTTCATGGTGGGGGCGGGGCTCTTTGTCCTTCGGATTTTCCCGCTGCTTGTGAGGGTGATTTTCTTCATCGGGAAGAATTGGTGGCCCACCTCCCTCTATGCCTCCTTCCTGCGGATCATCCGGACAAAGAGCAATCAGGGCTTCCTGATGGTCTTCCTGATTCTGACGCTGTCCATGGGAATCTTCAACGCCCAGGCGGCGCGGACGATCAACGCCAACGCGGAGGAACGGATTCGCTATGCCGACGGAGCCGACCTGGTGCTGCAGGAGATCTGGAAGGACAACAGCGCTATGCTGGGAGGCGGCATGCCGGGGGCCCAGGGGGGTGGGGAGGCCCAGGGGGAGCTGATCTATGAAGAACCGGATTTCGGCAAGTACCAGACCATGGACGGCATAGAGAGCCTGACGAAGGTGTTCCTCGATAAAAAGGTGACTGTATCTGTGGAGGGCGGAAAAGTCAGCAATACCATGCTGATGGGCATCCATACTAAAGAGTTCGGGGAGACGGCCTGGTTTAAGGAGTCGCTCCTGCCCGTCCACTGGTACGAATATCTGAACGCTATCTCCCAGAATTCCAGGGCCATTCTGGTGTCCTCCAATTTCCAGAGGCTCTATGGCTATGAGGTGGGAGACGTGCTGACCTACATCAGCGGAAACGGCGATGCCATGAGGGGCATCATCTACGGATTCGTGGACTACTGGCCCTGCTATGCGCCGGTCACGAAGGTCAGGGGCAATGACGGCCTGTATACAGAGAGGGACAATTTCCTCATCGTGGCGCATCTGTCCCAGCTGCAGTCCTCCTGGGGGGTGTTCCCTTATCAGGTCTGGATAAAGACGGAGGGCTCGTCACAGTTTATCTATGATTACGCGGAAGAATCGGGGACGCAATATGCCGTCTTCCAGGATGCCGCGGCGCAGCTCATCGAGCTGAAGAACGACCCGATTTTCCAGGGGACCAACGGTATCCTGACCATCGGCTTTATCTGTGTGCTGCTGTTGTGCACCACGGGCTTTTTAATCTACTGGATTCTGTCCATACAGTCCAGGACGCTGCAGTTCGGCATCTTCCGCGCCATGGGCATGTCCATGGGAGAGATATTGACTATGTTGGTCAATGAACAGCTCTTCATCACAGGGGTGTCCATCGCGG
>CAOOJO010000530.1 GCA_948496895.1 uncultured Acetatifactor sp.
GCTCCCTCATGTCCGGCTCCAGATCCTGCACCAACGTCCCGCCCAGCCCTACATTGATAATCTGCAGCCCCTTGCAGATGCCTAGGACAGGCATGCCAATCCGCACCGCCAGGTCGAAGGCCTGGAGCTGCAGGATGTCCAGCTCCGTGTCGATATCCTCTGAGCCGTGATTGCGCTCCCCAAAGAACGCAGGCGTGATGTCGCCCCCGCCCGGAAGCAGCAGCCCGCGGCACCCCCTTATCTCTGACGCGAGCAATGTCACCAGGGGCACGGCCCCGATGGATTCCACATATCTCACATAATTCGCTGTCTTCTCCGGTTTTCCGGCGATGGCTATCTTCATACGGTTCCCCCTGCTTTTCCTGGCCGATGGCCCTAACACATAGAATCGGCTCCCTGCCTTTCCATTATATGCCATCCGCGTATAAGATACAATCAGAAAACGGATAATGATAGTGGACATTTGCACCTGATTGAGATATAATGACGTTGGCATTAACAGCACCCCGAAAGGATGCTGAAGGAGGTATCTGTCGGCCTGCGGCAGGCCGGACAGAGAAACTGACAGTGATGAGGAATAAAAAGATAAATTTCAAAGGAAATCCGCAGAGGACGGGACTGATTCTCTCCCTGCTGATTCCTTCCATGGTCATGCTGGCATTATTCGTGGTGAACCGGATCTACCCCTTTGGGGACAGGAGCTTCCTGTTTTCCGATATGTACCACCAATATATGCCTTTTTTCAGTGAGCTGCTCCACAAGATAAGGGGAGGGGAGAACCTGAGCTTCTCCTTCAACGTGGGGATAGGCTCTAATTTTCTTGCCCTTTTCGTGTATTACCTGGCAAGCCCCTTCCACATATTTTCTCTGCTGGTGCCGGAAAGCCACCTGATGGAATTCATGAGCTATCTGATTGTGCTCAAAGTCGGGCTGGCAGGGTTGACCTCTTACCTCTATCTGCGGCGGCATTCCATGCTGGCAGAGGCAGGAAAAGGCACCGCCCTGCCTGCTGAACCCTGTGGGGGAAATGAGATAGGCGCGCTGTTCTTCTCCTGCTTCTACGCGCTGTCCGGCTTCATGGCGGCCTACAACTACAACATCATGTGGGTGGACTGCGTGGTATTGCTGCCCCTGATTGTCCTGGGGCTGGAGCGCCTGGTGCGGGAGGGACGCTGCGGGCTGTACTGCGTCGCCTTGGCCCTGTCCATCTTCACGAATTACTATATCTCCATCATGATCTGCATCTTCCTGGTGCTGTACTTCGGCATGCTCCTGGTGACGGAGAGGCGCAGCATAGGCCAGATATGGAAAAGGGATATTCCCCGTTTTGCCTTCTACTCCCTGCTGGCGGGAGGGATGGCGGCGGTGCTGTTAATTCCCGTGGTCTGCGCCATCCTGCGGACGGATTTCGGGGACATGGACTTTCCGGAGAAGATAGAGTCCTATTTTTCCATCCTGGACATGCTGGCCAGGCACTGCGCGTGCGTCTACGCGGAGCGGGGGCTTGACCACTGGCCCAACATTTACTGCGGCAGCGCGGTGCTGCTGTTCATCCCCCTGTACCTGATGAACAGGCGCATCTCCATCCGGGAGAAATTCTGCCGCATGGGGCTGGCGGGGTTCCTGCTGCTCAGCTTTAGCACCAATATGCTGGACTTTATCTGGCATGGGCTGAACTACCCGGACTCCCTGCCGGCCAGGCAGTCCTTTCTCTACATTTTCCTGGTGCTGACCATGTGCCATGACGCGTACCGGCATGTGAGGGAGTTGGAGGGGCAGCAGATTCTCTACGGATATCTGTGGGCGGTGGGCTTCTTCCTTTTCTGTGAGAAGTTCATCGGCCATGAGGACTTCGAGTGGGGCGTGAAGCTTCTGACCCTTGCTTTCATCAGCCTTTACGCGGTGCTCCTCTATCTGTATCGGACCAGGGAGGACGGGACGCTGTACAGAGGGCTGGCGGTGATGGCGCTGACGGTGGTGGTGGCGGAATGCACCATCAACACCTATGTCACCAGCCTGGGCACGGTGAGCCGCAGCGCCTATCTGGGGCAGCAGGAGGACTATAAGGCGCTGTATCAGGAGACGAAAGGCCGGGAAGAGGGGTTCTACCGGCTGGAGAAGTTCACCAGGAAGACGAAGAACGACGGAACCCTCACAGGCTACCCCACGGCCAGCCTGTTCTCCTCCACGCTGAA
>CAOOJO010000531.1 GCA_948496895.1 uncultured Acetatifactor sp.
AAGATTGGACTGTCCCGTCACATCCACCTCGTCCACAATCTGGTTCGCGTACTTCTCGTCCACCTCGCTCTCCAACATGGTGTTGTACAGAAGCTTCATGAAGCGCTGCTGCTCAGTGACCTCCTCCTTCTCTTCCGCATCCTCCTCTTCCGGATATTCCTCCGAATCCGGGTCGTCCTCCTCGTCCGCAAGCTGCTCCCTGCGCTCCAGCTCGCTCTGCTGGAAGCGGCTCACCAGGAGGTTCTGGAGATTATCCAGCTTCCTCTCAATGGAGGCCCTGTCTTCCTCCTCCGCCGGCCGCAGCGCGCTTCCGCCATCGGATACCGGCCTCCCTCCCTGGAGCGGGGTCCGTGCCGCCGGATTCCTTTCCCGGCTTGGGGGCTTGACATCGCTCTCCTCCTCCAGCGCCACGGTGACCTCCATCATCTTCGGCCGAAACAGAGCCATCAGGCCCTTGCGGTTCACGGTCTTCACGTTCATGATGACAACGCCGCTTCCCAGCTCCTTTTTGGCAGCCTGCACCGCCTCCGCTTCCGTTCTGCCCATAAACTTCTTGATTATCATTTTATGCTGTCACCATCCCCACAGACTGTAATTCTACATTCGTCTCCACTTCATTATATGAGACCACGACCAGTTCCCTGTAATAATCTTCTGTCAATCTCTTGAAATACATACGCACGATGGGAGAAGTAATCACAATCGGATTCTTTCCAAGGTTCTCCAGCTTCTGGACCTCCTTGCCCACCGAATCGATGATGGCCCGCGATCTGTTTGGATCCAGGTTCAGGAAAGCGCCGTTCTCCGTCTGCTTCACGCTTCCCATGATTTCCTGCTCCACCTTGGGATCCAGCGTGACCACACTGGTGGTCTCATGGGACGGAAAGTACTTGGTGGAGATTGCCCGCTTCAGGCTCTGCCTGACATATTCTGTGAGGATATCCGTATCCCTGGTGGCCGGGGCGTAGTCGGCCAGGGTCTCCATGATGGTCAAAAGGTCTCGGATGGAGATGCCCTCCTTCAGGAGGTTCTGCAGCACCTTCTGGATCTCGCCCAGCCCCAGGAGCTTGGGCACCAGCTCCTCCACCAGCGAAGGATTGGTCTCCTTCATATTGTTCACCAGGTTCTGCACATCCTGTCTGCTCAGCAGCTCATCGATATGCTGCCGGATGATCTCCGTCAGATGGGTGGCGATGATGGACGGCGGATCCACCACGGTATACCCCAGGCTCTCCGCCCGCTCCCGCTGCCCCTCCGTAATCCAGATGGCCGGCAGGTGGAAGGAAGGCTCAAAGGTAGGGATGCCCGTAATCTCCTCCTCCACATAGCCCGGATTCATGGCCATGTAGTGGTCGAAGAGGATTTCCCCCTCGCTGACCTGGATGCCCTTTATCTTAATGATATACTGGTTGGGGTTCAACTGGATATTGTCCCGTAACCGGATGATCGGCACCACAGTACCCAGCTCCAGCGCAATCTGCCGCCTGATCATGACCACGCGGTCCAGCAGGTCTCCGCCCTGGTTCACATCGGCCAGCGGGATGATTCCATAGCCGAACTCCAGTTCGATAGGGTCTACCTGTAGCAGGCTTGCCACATTCTCAGGCTGGCGCATCTCCTCCGCCGCCTCCTCGTCCGTATCCACCTCCCGCTCGATGGCCTGTGTCTCCAGATTGCTGGCAATCATTCTGCCCCCCACGATGAAGGCAAGGCCCATCCCCAGGAACAGAATGGTGTTCAGATCGGTAAATATGGACAAAAAGGCCAGTGTCCCGCCCACCATGTACATGACCTTCGGTATCCCGAAGAGCTGCCTGACAATGGCCGGGCCGAACTCTGACTCCTTGCTTCCCTTTGTGACCAGCACACCGGTGGACAGAGAGATGAGCAGAGAGGGAATCTGGCTCACCAGGCCGTCACCGATGGTGAGGATGCCGTAATTATCCAGCGCGGTCATCACATCCATGCCGTTTCGCAGCATGCCCATGGCGATGCCGCCTAACAGGTTGATGACCGTCAGCAGCAGTCCCGCGATGGCGTCTCCCTTGACATACTTCACAGCACCGTCCATGGAACCGAAGAAGCTGGACTCCAGCTGAATCTTCTCACGCCTCTCCCTGGCCTCCTTGTCGTCGATGGCTCCGGTGTTCAGATCCGCGTCGATGGCCATCTGCTTACCGGGCATGGCG
>CAOOJO010000532.1 GCA_948496895.1 uncultured Acetatifactor sp.
GAGATGATGCAGTACATCAGCCATTTCCGCGACATCTCTTTTCTGTCCCCTTTCAAATCCGTGGACAGGACAAAGCAGACGCACATCAAAAGGATGCCCAGGAGATAGGCCAGATGGAAGTCCTCCTTCCAAATCAATACCCCGGAAAAAGCCGGGATGAGCGTGGAGAAGGCACAGACCACGCTAGTGTACGACCACGGCCCGTATTTTATCGCTTTCATCCCCGCATAGGCCGACAGCGCGGTCACCAGCCCGAACACAATCCCCAGGATTACGGTAAACGCCGAGACGCCCCCCAGCCCTCCCCAAAGGAGGAGGGTCAAGGCAGCGACCAGGCTGCCGACCATATTACAGAGATAGAGGTAGGCTGTACTGTCCGGATATTCCGTGGCGTACTGTTTCTTGATGATTCCGCCGCACAGTGCGGCTCCCAATGATATCACTAGCAACATGGCACAATCAGAACTCCTTCTCTGCTCCAAGCTTTGCTTTCCCGAAGCGCTTCACGTCCGCGTTCCGGCTGTAGTCCCTGCTGACGGCAATGGCGTCCGCGCCAGCTGTCCTGATGGAAATCTTCTGCCCGGCTACGGTCTGCAGGACATAGAAGCCGTCCTTTTCCTCCAGTGCCAGGGCTTCTCCGCTGTCCGCATCCGCGAATTGCAGCCCCCCGTTCACATGGTCGGCCGTGACGGCGAGCTCCCCTCCCCGGATGCAGGCCACCGTCACATCGCATTCGCCCGACTGATAGACGGCTTCCACCATCCTCCCGTCTGCCGCAGCCAGCCGGAAAGAGAGCCTGCTGCCCTCTGTCACCGCAGGGAACAGGCGCAGTGTCCCGTCGTAGCTCTGCAGCAACATCTCGTTCACCGCCGTGGCGAGAATAGGCAGCGTCTCGTAGTCGAAATGCCGGAACTTCCACTCCAGGGACGTGCTCATCTCCCGCGTGTCCAGGTTGCGCACATTGTTCCGTTTCCATCGGTCATTAATCTGCAGATCGTAGGGACCGTATGTCCCGAAGCCCTGAGGATATGTCATCCACAGGGAGACCGTCCGCTCAAGCTGCTCCTCCAGCATGTCCGACAGCCCCATCCTCGCCATGTAGATGGGCAGCATGCACCATCCCATGCAGATTTCCGGGTGCAGGCAGATGCTGTTGTACATCATATTGTAGAGGTCGCTCCCCCTGTCCTTGATTCCTGCCACCCCTGACGGAAAGAGCGGGGACATCTCCAGGTCGGGGAACCCATAGTAGCTATGCGCCTCCCCGTTGCCATAGACCTTCCTGGCCTCCTCTTTTCCTATGATTTTTACCACACTTTTCCCGTACTCAGGCAGCTTTTCCACGGTCATCCCTTCCGGCAGCCTCGGCCTATCCCCAACGCTCAGGACATGAGCCGTCAGAGGCTTCTTTCCTTTTCCAATGCCCCAAAGGAACCTCCCCTCGCCGTCCAGCTCGTCCTCCAGGAAGTCCGTGGCCCTGTAGGGCGCGAGCCTCTCCAGTCTCTCCCGGTACGGCACCGCCTCTTCCTCAGGCACAAGGGAGATGACCGCAGCGAACAGAGCGCGTATCATGGACAGATCCGTGATGCTGTCGTCCATGCGCACGAAAGGGGATTCGTACCCACTGGTGTCATAAATATGATAGAATCCGTCCTCCCCAAGCACCAGCTTGTCCATGTAATATTCCGCTGTCCCACGCAGGAGGGGCATGGCCGTCTCACGCAGGAAGTCCTCGTCCGCAGTGTACCGATAGTGCTGGTACATCTCCATAGCAATCTGAGGGCCGCAGGTGCAGTTCTCGCTGGTGGCAGTATCCATCCTGCCCTTCAAGTCGCATACGTCCGTGTAGAACGCGCCCCTCCCCCCTTTCACGTCCCGGGCGTAACGCTCCGCATAGGGGAGCTGCCCCCGGCGGTATCGATAGTAGGTCTCCGTCAGCTCCGGGTGGTTCGCCGCCTCCAGGGACGATATAAAATGCTGGGTGTTATAGTGGAACATGTTCAACCAGGGCACGAAGTCGTGGTAGTGCCCCCAGACCCCGTTGCAGAAGAGAGCCGGATACGCCCCGCGCATCTGGCTATTGGCGATGTAGAGGTTGAGGTACCACAGGTTCTCTATGTAGTCCAGCTTCTCCGGCAGTGACACGTAGGATCTGTCCCAGAATTCCTCCCACTCCCTGGCATGGGTC
>CAOOJO010000533.1 GCA_948496895.1 uncultured Acetatifactor sp.
GAACTTCTGCGATGCGCCGGTGATGTGCGATGTGGAGAAGGATGAGATAAACGTGAAGCTGTCATATTATTACATCGGCCATTTCAGCCGCTTCGTGAAGCCGGGGGCAAGGCGGCTCCTGACCACCAGGTACACGCAGAACGTGGAGTGCTGCGCGTTCCGAAATCCCGATGGGGAAATGGTGTTCGTGGCCATGAACCCCACGGGGGAGGCGCAGAAATTCAAGCTCTGGGTGGGCGGGAGGATCTGCCCCATGGAGATGGAGGCCCATTCCATCATGACGGCGGCGTGGACGGAATAAGGTAAGGAAGAAAAGAGAGAAGGGAGACGGCTCCTTCCGGGAGGCTGCGGCAGCGTGTCTTGAAGCGCGGCGGCCCCGGGAGGGGCCGTTCTTTTGGCGCGATCTGCCGGAGGCGGCCGTCCGGCCGTAGGCTGTCCCTTGACAAAGGGGAGGTTTTTCCCTAAAGTAGAGGTGACGGGGATGGACCGCCCCTCCTGTCGCGGGGAAGCGGGAAAAAGAGGCGGAGAAAGGAAAAATGCAGTTATGATAGAATATCGCGGACTGGAAGAAAAGGAGATCTGCCGGGAGCTGTTCGGGCAGTTCATCCGCCGCCAGGAGGTAGTAAAATGCTGGCGGCGGGTAGACGGGGAGTGGGCCATAAGGGACGACCCTTTCGTGGACGACTGGTCGGAGGAGGATTACCGGAAGCTGGTGGCATGCCTGCGCAATACCCTGGCCACAGGCGGCTTCGTGTACGCCGCTTTCCGGGACGGTGCCCTGAAGGGCTTCGCTTCCGTAGAACCGGAGCTGTTCGGCGGCGAGCAAGGGTATCTGGACTTATCCAGCATCCACGTGTCCCAGGACATGCGGGGCCAGGGAATCGGCAGGATCCTCTTCCTGGCCGCAAAGGACTGGGCCAGGGAGAGGGGCGGGCGCAAGCTCTACATCTCCGCCCACTCCGCCGTGGAGAGCCAGAACTTCTACAAAGCCATGGGCTGCGTGGAGGCGGCGGTCTACCATCCGGGGCACGTGGCGGAGGAGCCTTATGACTGCCAGCTGGAGTGCGGGCTGTAACCTGTGACGCAGATCAGCGCAAGGACAGGGACTGCCGTACTGGCTGTCTGCCGCGGCAATGGTACAGAGGCCTGGCGCAAAAAACGGTTCTGGTTTTCATCCCTTCACAGAACCCAGCGTCATGCCAGTGACGAAATATTTCTGCAAGAAGGGATAGAGGGCAAGGATCGGCAGCATGGCGA
This sequence comes from uncultured Acetatifactor sp., assembly GCA_948496895.1. GTDB lineage: Bacteria > Bacillota > Clostridia > Lachnospirales > Lachnospiraceae > Acetatifactor. The sequence continues at coordinate 1,258 of CAOOJO010000533.1, forward strand.
TGATGACCTTGGCGGAGTTCAGGGTCAGGTCCGAGAGCTTGGAAGCCTCCCTGAGCTGCTCTGGCGTCATGGTCTGCGGGTTCAGCACTGCGGAAATCTGATAGATATAGGTCTGCAGGGGCTGCTTGTTCAGGTCATTGATATAGAGCAGCCCATCAAAATAGGAATTCCAGTGCCCCACGAAGGCAAACAGCAACAGGCAGGCCAGAGAAGGAAGGCTTACGGGGATGTACACTCGGAACAGAATCTGAAGGGGGCCGGCACCATCGATGGTGGCGGCTTCATTCAGCTCATAGGGCACATTGCGGAAGAAATTGATCAGCAGGATCATATTGTAAATGGGCAGCGCCCCCGGAAGTACCAAAGACCACAGGGAATCCAGGAGCTTCAGGTTGCGCACCACCATGTACGCGGGAATCAGACCGCCGGAGAACAGCATGTTCGCGATAAAGAACCAGGTGTAGAGCTTACCGCAGCGGAATCTGTTCTGGGGCAGGCTCAAGGGGTACGCTGTGAGAACCAGCAGGAGCATATTCAGGCTGCAGCCCAGCACTGTCCTGATGACCGAAATGCCGAAGGACACGAAGAATCGGTTATCGGCCAGGAGTTTTTTATAGGAGCCCAGATGGAAGCCCGAGGGCAGCAGCCACACCTTGCCTGCGGACACCGCCGCGTTGCTACTGAAGGATACGATTAGGGTGTACCATAGAGGGTAAAAGCATAAAAGTGCGGAGAAGACCAAAATTACGGCTATTAATACCTTGAATATCGTAATCTTCTTTTTCATAATATCCCCTTTCTCAAAAAATGCGGTAGTCCGCGAACTTGGCGGCAAGCCAGTAGGCGATTGCCATCAGCGTGATGCCGATTACGGATTTGAACAGGCCGATTGCCGAGCCCAGGCCGTAATTGAAGCTGATTAG
>CAOOJO010000534.1 GCA_948496895.1 uncultured Acetatifactor sp.
AGAGCTGCTGGGGCGGCTGATATGCGCGTTCTGGCTGATCCCCCGCTTCGGCTATATAGGGCGCTTCGCGGCTCCCCTGCTGGGCTGGGGGCTGGGAGGCCTGATGATGACAGTGATGTATTTCGCGCTCAGGAAAAGAATCTGGCAGACATGCGGGGGGAACGCGAGCCGGGCGAAAGGAGAGGGAATAGGATGAATAGGATCGAGATAACAGAAGGGGCGGCTGGGAGCAGTGCGGATATCCAGCGCATCCTGGACGAGAACAGGGGAAAGGACGTAGAAATCGTATTCCATGAGGGGCGGTATTTTCTGGATACGGGCCTGAAACTTGGAAAAGGGCATAAGGGTATGACTTTGCGGGGAGAGGGCAAGGCACGGCTGATCGGCGGGAGGAGCCTTCGGGGCTGGACTGTTGCAGAGGATGGCCGCATCGCGCCACAGGCCAGGGGAAAGGTCCTGGTCTGCAGCCTGACAGAGAACGGCATCGTCGGCATAAGCGGGATGAAGTCCCGGGGATTCTTCCGCCCGGTGGTTCCTTCCCAGCCCCGGCTGTTTTATGACGGAGAGCCCCAGAGCCTCCCCCGCTATCCGAAGGGCGATGCCTTCCTGACGATTTCCGGAATTGTGGAACCGGAGACGGACGAATATAACAATGAGGTGGGCAGGCTGGAGGCGGGATTCTACTATGATGATGAAAGGCCTGCGTCCTGGTCGTACAGCGAGGACATCTGGGTTCATGGGAACTGGTGCTATGACTGGGCCGTCAGCTATGAGAGGGTGGCAGAGCTGGATTCCGTCCAGAAGAAAATCGTAAATGCCCCGCCTTATGGCATTTATTCCTTTAAAAAGGGCCAGAGGTTCTTTTTCCTGAATATCCTGGAGGAATTGACACAGCCCGGGGAATACTATATCGACTACAGGGAGAACATGCTGTACTTCATGCCTCCCGCACAGGGAGGGGAGGGGGAAGCCATTCTGTCCCTGCTGGAAGCCCCGCTCCTCACGGTGGAGGACAGTGAGGGAATCACGATTTCCAACCTGCAGCTGGAGGGAGCCTGCGGCTGCGGAATCCGGGTGGAGGGCAGCAGCGGCGTTGTCATCGACAACTGCCATATCCGCAATATCGGGAACCATGGCGTGGAGCTGCAGGGCGGAAAGGGGAACAGGGTCTTCCATTCCACGATTCATGATTGCGGAGACTGCGGCGTGAAGGCCGTAGGGGGAGACCGGCTGACCCTGGAAGCGGCGGATTTCCATATCTGCAACAACCATATGTACCAGAATACCCAGATCTCCAGATGCTATCAGGTTCCCATACTGCTGACGGGCGTGGGGATGACGGCGAGGCATAACCTGATACACGACTGCCCCCACACGGCAATCATGTACTGGGGAAATGACATGACGATTGAGGACAACGAAATCTATCGCGTGGTGATGGAGACAGGGGACGCGGGCGCTGTCTATACCGGAAAGAACTACACCTTCCGGGGGAACAGAGTGTGCCATAACTACATCCACCACCTGGGCGGCGTAGGGATAGGGGCCATGGGAATCTATAATGACGACTGCGTCTCCGGGACGGTGATGGAGGACAATTATTTCGTGGAAGCCACCCGGGCCGTGATGCTGAGCGGGGGCCGTGATTTTACAGTCAGGAATAATGTGTTCATAGGCTGCGACCCGGCTATCGAGCTGGACGGCAGGGGCGTGGACGAGCATCCTGTCGACCGGTATATGGTGACAGTGGAGCTAAAGGAAAGGTTCTATCATGTCCGGAACGTGGACACTGACAATATGGACGTCCCGGGCAGCGGGGAATTAAGCGGCCTAAGCTCCCTCTATCTGTCCAGGTATCCAGAGCTGGAAAGGATAGACGCGTATTTCAGAAAGGGCGACGAGATTCCCGGCAGCGGGGTCATCCGGGGAAACATATTTTTCCCCAGGGATTCCAGGACAAATGTCCGCTGCTCAATCTGCGGCGAGAGGGGGAGCTATCTGTTCGAGGAGAATGTATTCGCCGTCCCGGAGGATTTCCGGGACGCTTCCTGGGAGGACTGGGAGCTTCGCCGGGACTCCGGGGTCTTCCGAAGGGGTTATCAGGGCCGTTCCATGGATGGGATTGGACTACAGAGAAATCTTCGGACGGAGAATCCCTGCAATGTGTCCACGGCGATATC
>CAOOJO010000535.1 GCA_948496895.1 uncultured Acetatifactor sp.
CACGTCGGCGTAGGGGATGGGGCTGGGATGGAGCCCTGCCGCCACCAGGCCCGCGATGTGGGCCATGTCTACCATAAGGAATGCTCCCACCTCGTCCGCCACCTCACGGAACTTCCTGAAATCGATGGTTCGCGCATAGGCGGACGCTCCGGCGATAATCATCTTCGGCTTCGCCTCCAGCGCGATCTCCCGCAGCCTGTCATAGTCGATAAAGCCATTATCGTCCACGCCGTAGGGGACAATCTTGAAATATTTCCCGGACATGTTCACCGGGCTGCCGTGGGTCAGGTGCCCGCCGTGGTCTAAGTTCATGCCCATGATGGTGTCCCCGGGCTTGCAGACCGCGAACTGCACGGCCATATTGGCCTGAGCGCCGGAATGGGGCTGCACGTTGGCGTACTCGCAGCCGAACAGCTCCCTGGCCCGCTCGATGGCGAGGCGCTCCACCACGTCCACGCACTCGCAGCCGCCGTAGTATCTCTTTCCCGGATACCCCTCGGCGTATTTATTGGTCAAAGGGCTTCCCATGGCCGCCATCACGGCCTTGCTCACCCAGTTCTCAGATGCAATCAGTTCGATATGGCTGTTCTGCCTGGCCTGCTCGTCCACAATGGCCTGCGCGATTTCAGAATCGACGGCTCTCACTTCATCTAATGAATACATTCCTGTTCCTCCTGCTGGTGTTTTCTCGACATACAGCACGATTATATCATAGAATGCTCGGATTGCAAACAAAAATTTACAAAGCAGGTTTACGAAATAGCCTCTTACTGTTAAAATATAGAAAGACAGAACACAAAAGAGGAGGATCCGGCATGTACCATGTAATCATCAACCCTGCCTCCCGCTCCGGCAGAGGGCTCCAGATATGGAAAAGCCAGATAGAACCGGCACTGCGCCGGAAAAGCATTTCCTACCGCCCGTATTTCTCAGAGAAGGCCGGCGATACCACCCACATTGTCAGAGAACTCTTTGGCCGGGAATACGGCGATGTCTCCCTGCTCATATTAGGGGGCGACGGGACTGTGAACGAAGCCCTTCAGGGAATGGACGATTCCAGCCGGGCCGTCCTCGGCTATATTCCCACCGGCTCCAGCAACGACCTGGCGCGGGATTTGAAGCTCCCGAAAAAGCCTCTGGATGCCCTTGATGTCATCCTGTGCTCCGGCAGCCCCCGCACCATGGATCTGGGCACCGTCCTCTATCCGGACGGAGAAAGACGGCGCTTTGCCGTCAGCTGCGGCATCGGCTTTGACGCAGCCGTCTGCCAGGAGGCCCTGCACTCCGGAATCAAGGACGCCATGAACAGACTGGGGCTAGGAAAGCTCACCTATCTGGGCATAGCGCTGCGCCAGCTGTTCGCCTCAAAGGCCGTCTCCGGGAAGCTCACCCTGGAGGATGGCCGCCCTGTGGATATCGGAAATATGCTGTTCACCGCCTGCATGCTCCACCGCTTTGAGGGCGGCGGCTTCATGTTCGCCCCGGACGCGGACGCGGGAGACGGTATCCTGAATCTGTGCGCGGTAGGGGATCTGCCCAAGCTCTTTATCCTGCTGGCGCTTCCCACCGCTTTCTGGGGAAAGCATTATATGGTCAGGGGCATCACTCCCTATCAATCCGGCAGCCTCACCATAGAGGCCAGCCTGCCGCTCTGGATCCATACGGACGGCGAAGTCACCCGCAAAAGCAATCGGATATCCGTAACCTGTGAGAAAGCCGCCATACGGGTCATCTGTCCTTAAGGATAGGAAATCGCATGCAGGGAAGCCCCTGCGGAAAGGAGAAGCTATGAAAGAAACGAAAAAAGATGGCCCGAAAAGAAAAAGGAACTCGCGGAGTTCACGGAATTCCAGACAGGTCGTTGCTATGACCGGCGTCGTGCTGTTGGTTCTCCTGTATATCGCTACCCTTGTCACCGCCATTGTGGACAGCTCCCAGTCCGCAAAATGGTTCCGAATCTGCCTGTTCGCCACCTTCGCCCTGCCGCTGGTCATCTGGATCTACTCCTGGATGCATGGCAGGCTCACAGGGAAATCCGCCATTGGCGATCCGGAAGTCCCGAATCCTGCCCAGGCTTCTCCTGGTATCGAGATCCAGGACAGCGCCGCCGGGGATGTCCCCTCTGAGAATGCGGACGGTACGGCAGGGGACTAAGGGCAGATGCTCTCCGG
>CAOOJO010000536.1 GCA_948496895.1 uncultured Acetatifactor sp.
AGCGCTCCCACGGCCACATCCATCAGGCCGCAGAGGAAATAGGGCACGCAGATGATCCTCATCCGCAGGATGCCGTACTCTATCACCGCAGGGTCTACGGTGTAGAGCTTCAACAGCGTACCGCCCAGCAGATATGCCACATTTCCCATGAACAGGCCCACCGCCACCACCAGCAGCTCACATATCAGCAGGATTTTTCCGATCCTTTTATATTTCTTGGCTCCGAAGTTCTGGCCGCAGAAGCTGATGGCAGCCTGGTAGAAGGCGTTCATGGCCGTGTAGACGAAGCCCTCGATGTTGCTGGCCGCCGTGTTCCCCGCCATGGCGGTGGAGCCGAAGCTGTTCACGGAGGACTGGATCAGCACATTGGAGATGGAGAACAGCGCCCCCTGCATGCCTGCCGGAACGCCGATCTGGATCATCCTGAGCAGCTTGTCCGGCGCGATCTTCATCCCTTTCAGCTCCAGGCGGTAGGGGCTGTCCGTGAAGATGAGGCATCTGACCACCAGCGCGGCGGAGATGGCCTGGGAGACCACCGTAGCCGTGGCCACGCCAGCCACGCCCATGTGGAAGACGATTACGAATACCAGGTTCAGGACCACGTTCACCACGCCTGCAATCAGCAGGTAGTAGAGAGGCCTTTTGGTGTCCCCCACTGCCCGCAGCACCGCACTGCCGAAATTATACACCATCATGAACGGCATTCCGGCAAAGTAGATGCGCATATAGAGAACCGAATGGGAAATCACGTCATCCGGCGTGCCCATCCAGCCCAGGGCCGGCCTGGCCAGGAAAAAGCCAAGGAATATCAGGATGATTCCTCCCGCCAGAGCGGTGGCGATGGCAGTCTGCACCATCTCCTTCAGCTGGGCGTCCTGCTTTGCGCCATAAAAGCGGGCCACCAGCACATTCGCGCCCACCGAAAGCCCGATGAAGATGTTCACCAGGAGGTTCGTCAGCGATCCGGTGGAGCCCACCGCCGCCAGGGCCTGGTTTCCCGCGAAGCGCCCCACCACCACGATGTCCGCCGCGTTGAAGAGGAGCTGCAGGATGCCCGACAGCATCAGCGGTACGTAGAATATCATGATTTTGCCCAGAAGCGGGCCATTGCACATATCGATTTCGTATTTTTTGGAAGAAGCCTTTTCCATAATCCTTTTCCAATCCCTTTCACATGTGAACTATCCTGCTCCTCTGGGAGCGTTTTCCCTCCGTAGACATTGTCCCGAAGGGGCATTTGTTCCACAGCGTCCCCATCCTTCCTCAGGAGGTTTTGCCTCCTATGAGGAAACAGAGCCTCGCAGTCTGTGGACTGTAGTCTGCAAGGCTCTGTCGTACATATTTTCTATTTGTTTCGGTCTGAATCCTACGCTTGGCTATTGATATAGTTGATCAGCCCCTCAGAGGAGATGATCCGCTGCATGAATTCCGGAAAAGCCTGGCCCTGGAAGCTGGTGCCCTTCGTCACATTGGTGATGACGCCGGAGTCGAAGTCCACCTCCACCTCGTCCCCTGCCTCGATGCCTCTGGCCGCCTCCGGGCACTCGATGATGGGCAGGCCGATGTTGATGGCGTTCCGGTAGAAGATCCGGGCAAAGGTCTCCGCGATGACGCAGCTCACCCCCGCGGCCTTGATGGCGATGGGGGCGTGCTCTCTGGAAGAGCCACAGCCGAAGTTCTTCTCCGCCACGATGATATCGCCCTTGTTTACTTTCCTGATGAAATCCTTGTCGATATCCTCCATGCAATGGGCTGCCAGTTCCGCAGGGTCTGAGCTGTTCAGGTATCTTGCCGGGATGATGACATCGGTGTCTACATTGTCTCCATATTTAAAAACTGTTCCTTTTGCGTTCATAATCACCTTTTTACCCGCTGTCAGCAGAGCTGATTCTCCTGCTTTCCGCACAGCCTTACTTACAGCAGGGGTTCCTTTCTTATATTTTTCGTTCCAGATTTGAAGTCTCTCACGCTTCCGGCGCGGCAATTACGCCCGCTACCGCGCTCTCAGCCGCCACCGCAGGGCTGGCCAGATAGATTTCCGAGGTCACATGCCCCATGCGGCCCACGAAGTTGCGGTTGGTGGTGGACACGCATCTCTCTCCTTCCGCCAGGATGCCCATGTAGCCGCCCAGGCACGGACCGCAGGTAGGGGTGCTTACGATAGCCCC
>CAOOJO010000537.1 GCA_948496895.1 uncultured Acetatifactor sp.
GCAGGCAAAAGCCGCTTTCAGCCTGAAGGAGACAGGATGGAAGGAAGCCTCTCTGGTAGCTGCCTATGACGACATCGCGTCCATCGACTATTTCGGCAGACTGCTCCCCGGCTACTGGGCCAGGGACGGCAAGACCATCCTGGATGCGATTCGTCAGGCGATTGCCTCCCATGACGAACTGCTGGAAAGGTGCGAAGCCTTTGATAAGTCTCTGGAGAGGGAAGCCATGGAATTCGGCGAAGCGTACACAAAGATATGTATCGCCGCATACCGCCAGTCCATAGCGGCCCACAAGCTGATAGCCGACGAACAGGGGAAAGCGGTCTTCATCTCCAAGGAGTGCCATTCCAACGGCTGTGCCGCCACCGTGGACGTGACCTACCCTTCCACGCCGCTGTACTATTGCTACAATCCGGAGCTGGTGCGAGGGATGATGCGGCCTGTCCTGAAGTTCGCCAAGCTCCCGGTATGGGGCTATGACTTCGCGCCCCACGACGCGGGACGCTACCCTTATGTGACAGGGCAGGTCTATGGCCTGGCCAATTACCAGGAGGCTGCCCAGGATCTGCGGGACGGAGAGGATACAGGTTATGTCTACCCCATGCTCTGGCAGATGCCGGATAGCGCGCAGATGTACAACCCCAAATACCAGATGCCCGTGGAGGAGAGCGGCAACATGCTGATTCTGGAGGCGGCGCTGGTCAGACTCAATCCCGAGGGGGAGAAGGAGCAGCTTGAGGAGAATCTGCTGCTGTACGAAAAATGGGTGAAATATCTTCTGGAATACGGCAGCGACCCGGGAGAGCAGCTCTGTACCGACGACTTCGCGGGACATCTGGCCCACAATGTGAACCTGGCCTTCAAGGCCATCATGGGCGTGGAGGCCTATTCCATCCTGATGCAGGCGGCGGGAAGGGACGAGGAGGCTGCCCAGTACCATGAAAAGGCCATGGCTATGGCAAAGGATGCCTATGGGCGGGCCTTCGCGGCCGATCATACCAGGCTCACCTTTGACGGCGATGGTACGACCTGGAGTCTGAAGTACAATGCCGTCTGGGACCTGATTTTCGGCTCCGGCTTCTGGAGCGACACGTTCTACGCCCAGGAGATGGAACAGTACCGGAAGAACTGCAACAGGTACGGCGTTCCCCTGGATTCCAGGGAGAGCTATACCAAGAGCGACTGGATGATCTGGGCCGCGGCCATGGATCCGGAGGGACGCGCCGTGGAGGAATTCTCCGAGCATATCCTGGCATTCCTGGAGGAGAGCGGGGACAGGGTGCCCTTCTCCGACTGGTACATGACCCGGGACGGCAGGCATTGCCACTTCCAGAACCGCACCGTCCAGGGCGGGCTCTTCATGCCCCTGCTCCTAAAGCGCATGGGGAAGAAGGCATAAGTTCACAGCCACGGGAATATAGATTACCATAAACAAAGACTGCCGCCACTTTCCGGATTTCAGGAAAGCGGGAGACAGGAAGGAAAGGCTTTTTATGGAAATCTATGTGGTGAGACCCGGAGACAGCGTGGACAGCATTGCCAGGGCGCTGAACGCCAATGTAGAACAGCTGATATATGACAATCAATTGGTGTATCCATATGAGCTTGCCGTTGGGCAAGCTCTTTTGGTGAGCGGCTATGTAAGGGAGGCGGACAGGGCGGCCGCGGTCAGCGGCTACGCTTATCCTTTCATCAGTCCCTGGGTGCTGGAACAGACGCTGCCGTTCCTGACGGAATTGCGCGTCTTTTCCTATGGATTTACAAACGAGGGCGCGCTGGTGCCGCCGAACCTGGGGGACGATACCTGGATGATACCGGAAGCCGTCCGCTTCGACGCCCTGCCCATCCTGACCCTGACGCCCTTCGGCTCCGATGGGAACTTCAATAACCAGCTCATACATTCCGTGGTGAACAATGAGGCTTATGCGGCAAACCTGATTCGCAACCTCCTGGAGACCATGGCGGAGAAGGGATATAAGGGCGTGGACATCGACTTCGAGTATATCCTGGCAGAGGACAGGGATGCCTTTTCCGCCTTTGTATGGCAGGTGGCCGAGGCCATGCGCGGCGCAGGCTATCAGACCTCTGTGGCCCTTGCGCCAAAGACCAGCGCGGACCAGCCTGGGCTGCTGTACCAGGGGAAGGACTACCGGGCGCTGGGGGAGG
>CAOOJO010000538.1 GCA_948496895.1 uncultured Acetatifactor sp.
ATCTTCTCCTGCGCCTACAAGCTCTATGAGCTGGAGGAGCTGCTGCCGGGCAGCTTCATGCGGATATCGAAATCCACTATCGCCAACCTGGATTTCGTCTATTCCATCACCAGGAACCTGACGGCCTCCAGCGTCATGGAATTTACGGGTACCAGGAAGAAGACCATGGTGTCCAGGGCCTATTTCAAGGCAGTGACGGAGCGGCTGAAAGCCCGAAAGCTGGGGATATGACGGAAAAATGATTAAATAAATTCGGAAAAGAGGTAAAATGAATGAGGCGAAAGAATGTGTTCTGGGGCATAGTGCTCCTGGCGGGAGCGGCGGCGTTATTGCTCAGCAGACTGGGCTTTCTGGGGGGCATCAGATTCTGGCCGATGATGTTGAGTATAGCCTTGCTTGCGATTCTCATCAAGGAGGGCATTGAAAAAAGGAGCTTTCAGGGGCTATTGTTCCCTCTGGCCTTCCTGATTATAGTAAACGACGAGCTGCTGGGGCTGGAAGCCATCACGCCCTGGCCCGTGCTGGGAGCGGCAGTGCTGGGGAGCCTGGGCCTGGACCGCCTGTTCCCGGGATTTAAGAGGAGACGCTCCGGCCATTCGAAAAGAGGAGGGTGGGGGCAGGACAGGGGAACCGAGGAGCACATCGGTGAAAACGGCAGAATCTTCTATAAGAACAATTTCGGAGATTCCACCAAATATGCCTCGGGGATAGTGGGCCGCATAGAAGTGGCGAACAGCTTCGGCTCCATCCAGGTTTATCTCACGGAGACGCTGCTGGCAGACCACAGGGCGGAGGTGTATGTGGAGAACTCCTTTGGCAGCATCGTCATCTATGTGCCCGCCGTATGGAAGGTGGTGCTGGATGTGCAGGCCTCTTTCGGCAGCGTGGAGGAGAACGGGAACTGCAATCCCTACGGCGAGGACGTGGTCTACATCGAGGGCTCCGTGAACTTCGGCAGCCTGGAGGTGGTCTACGTGGGAGAGGAGCAGTGCGCGGGGAGCGAGGCCCCGGAAGAGGATTCATGATTTTTTAGAAACATTTTTACAGAAATTTAAGAAAACTATTGACATTTCCTGCATTTGGGTCTAAACTAAGCTTGTAATTGATGATGATTAAGGTAAGAGTGGCTTGCAAGCCACTCTTACTTGCATGTTGGAACAGTTATACGAAAAGGAAGACAGGCGGAGGTTCGAAATGTCACGCAGAGAAGATTACGAGAACAGGACACAGGCGCTGCTGGAGCCCATCGCCCGGGCGTGGGGCGTGTCCGTCTACGATGTGGAATATGTGAAGGAGGGCGCGGACTACCATCTGTGCGCCTATATCGACAATCCCGAGGGCGTGAACATCCAGGACTGCGAGAACGTCAGCCGCGCCCTGTCCGATGCCCTGGACAGGGAGGACTTCATCGCAGACGCCTATGTGCTGGAGGTCAGCAGCCCGGGCCTGGGCCGGGCCCTGAAGAAGGATAAGCATCTGCAGGCGGCTATCGGGGAGGACGTGGAGATCAGGCTCTTCAAGCCCATCGACAAATGCAGGGAATTCTCGGGCAGGCTGGATGGCTTTGACGCGGACAGCGTCACCATTCTGGAGGGGGAGACGACCAGGACATTCCAGCGCGGCGACATCGCTGTAATCCGCCTGGCAGTGGATTTTTAGGACGCTTTTTACGGATGACAGGATTATTCCTATTTGATTGTGGAGATAAAGGGATTGGCGGACAGCCAGAATGGAGGAAATGATGAACAAGGAATTGATGGAAGCGCTTGACATTTTGGAAAGGGAGAAGGAGATCAGCAAGGAGACTCTGTTCGAGGCCATAGAGAACTCGCTGCTGACTGCCTGCAAGAACCACTTTGGCAAGGCGGACAACGTGCATGTGGAGATAGACAGGGAGACCTGCGATTTCCTGGTATACGCGGAAAAGGAAGTCATGCCCACTGCCGAGGACGTGGAGGATCCGGTTCTGCAGATTTCCCTGGAAGATGCAAGAGAGATTTCCTCCCTGGCCCAGGTGGGCGATATGATACATGTGGAGATCAAGTCCAAGGAATTCGGCCGCATCGCCACCCAGAACGCCAAGAACGTCATCCTCCAGAAAATCCGCGAGGAAGAGCGGAGCGTCATCTATAACCAATACTATGAGAAA
>CAOOJO010000539.1 GCA_948496895.1 uncultured Acetatifactor sp.
AGTACCGGGGATGCATCGAATGGCTGCAGGACGCGGGCATCATCCAGGTCTGCTACTGCCTGAACTTCCCGGAGCTGCCGCTTCGGGGCAATTACGACGACTCCAAATATAAGATTTATTTCTTCGACTCCGGCCTGTTCGTGGCCATGATGGACGAGGAGGCCCAGGAGGACTTGCGGGCGAATAAGAACCTGGGCGTGTATAAGGGGGCTTTGTATGAAAATATCGTCGGGGAGGCCCTTGTGAAATGTGGGTATGGCCTGTATTATTATAAGAGGGAGGACTCCACGCTGGAGGAGGATTTTTTCCTGCGGACAAAGGACTGCCTGGTGCCGGTGGAAGTAAAGGCGACGCGCGGGACGGCAAAGTCCCTGCGGACGCTGATCGAGAGCGAGAAATATCCTGACATCGCCTGGGGAATCAAGCTCACGGCAGGGAATATCGGCTTCAGCGACGGCATCTACACGTTTCCCTATTTTTGCACATTCCTCCTGAAGGAATACATCGGGCGGGCAGAGCCAGGCAGGAAAGGAGAGCAGGACGCTCAGGGAAAGGGAGGCTTCAACTAATGAAAACCCCAAAAAGCTTCAGCCGCATCATCGCATTTTTCAAGAAAGAGACCGTGCTCTGCATCGCCGCCGTCCTGGCGGCGGGCTCCATGTGCTTCGTGCCGCCGGACAGGGGATATCTGGAGTATCCGGATTACCGGGTGCTGGCCCTGCTGTTCGGCCTGATGCTGGTGGTGGCAGGCCTGCAGGGCATCGGGCTCTTCCGGTATCTGGGCTCCCGGTTTCTGGAGCGCATCCGGGATACCAGGCAGCTCGGCTTCCTGTTGATGGCGCTGTGCTTTTTCAGCAGCATGTTCATCACGAATGACGTGGCGCTGATCACATTTGTCCCCTTTGCCGTTATGACCCTGGAGATGGCGGGACAGTCGAAGCGGCTGATCCATGTGGTGGTCCTGCAGACCATAGCGGCGAACCTGGGCAGCATGCTGACGCCCATCGGGAACCCGCAGAACCTGTACCTGTACACCAGGTTCGAGCTGTCCATGGGGGATTTCCTGAGATATATGCTGCCTCTGGCCCTGCTCTCCCTGGTGCTGCTGACGGCGGCCGTGGCGCTGCCCGGGAGGGAGGCATTGACCGCGGCGCGGTCGGAGAGGGCCCAGGCCCCTGACGGGAGGAAGCTGGCCGTGTACATACTGCTGTTCCTGGTCTGCCTGGCCTGCGTGCTCCGGCTGTTGACCTGGCCGGTCATGTTGACCGTTCTGGTCGTGACGGTTCTTTTCGTGGACAGGAAACTGTTCGGAAAGGTGGATTATTTTCTGCTGCTGACGTTCCTGTGTTTTTTCCTGTTCATCGGCAATGCCGGGCGGATCCCGGCGGTGTCCGCCATGCTGCGGGAGCTGATAGAGGGCAGGGAGCTTCCCGTAGGCGTGGCCCTGAGCCAGGTCATCAGCAATGTGCCTGCGGCCATCCTGCTGTCAGGGTTCACGGACAGCGCCAGGGCGCTTTTGTACGGGGTCAACATCGGCGGGCTGGGCACGCTGATCGCCTCCCTGGCCAGCGTGATCTCCTATAGGCTCTACGGCAACAGCCAGGGGGCCCGGAAAGGGGCCTACCTGAAGGCTTTCACGCTGTACAACGCCGCCTTCCTGGCGGTGCTTTATGCCGCTGCGGCGCTGCTTTTGCGGAATTGAGAATCGAGAAAGGCCTTGAAACGCCGGCTGCTGTATGATATACTTGATTAGATGTACAAATGCGCGAATTCTTGATTTCATGGTCCTACTGTAAAATAGGCTGTGGAATGATTCGGGAAGTCCATTTGATCGGATAAGGAGGCAAGGTGACGATATGAGACGTATTTTGGTGGTGGATGACGACAAGATGAACCTGAGGAGGACAAGGCTGATCCTGGAGAAGTATTACGACATACTGACGGCGGAATCCGGGCAGGAAGCCCTGGATATGATCTATGACGAGGAGATTGACCTGATCCTCCTGGATATCGAGATGCCGGGCATGAGCGGTATCGAGACGTTCCAGCGCATGAAGGAGCGGGGCCTGGACATCCCGGTGATATACCTGACGGCATCCGGCTATGAGGACGATGTGATGAACGCCATCCGGCTGGGTGCGGTGA
>CAOOJO010000540.1 GCA_948496895.1 uncultured Acetatifactor sp.
ACCCGCGCCGCCGCCCTCGCACAGATCGGATACCAGCACCACCATCGTCCGGTGGGGCGTTTCGATCAGCCCCTCGCAGTATTTAAGGGCCCCGGCGATATTGGTGCCGCCGCCCAGCTGGACGCTCATCAGCGTCTCCACCGGATCCTCCACATAGCCGCTCAAGTCCACCACATTAGTATCAAATATCACCAGCTTGGTGTCCAGCATGGGGAGCTTGGCGAATATCCCCGCCATGATGGCGCTGTGGATGACGGAATCCAGCATGGAGCCGCTTTCGTCCACGCAGATGATCACCCGCCACTGGTTATATTTCTTCATCCGCGAATTGAAATATACGTTTTTCAGTATAATCTGCTGCCGCTCCCTGTCATAGTTCTTCAGGTTCCTCTGGATGGTCTTCTTCATGTCCAGGTTCCGGGCGGACTTCACCGGGGAGCTGGCGTTGCGGTTGATCTGCCCGAAAAAGGAGACCCTTACCTCCCGCTCCAGCTTCCTCGCGATCTCCTCCGCCACCTTGCGCACGATTTCCCGGGCCAGGGACAGCACCTCCCCCTTCATCATGTGCTTCAGCTCCAGGATGGTCTTCAACAGCTCCTTGTTGGGCTCCAGCCTGCGCAGCACCTCCGGGTCTGTGAGCAGCTCCGTCATGCCGTACTTCTCCAGGGCGTGGCGCTCTAGAATCTCCACCGTGCGCTTGGGGAACAGCTTCTTCACCTGGTGCAGCCAGTCCGGCACAGTGAGCTGGGAGCCCTCGCTGCCGCCCCTGCGGTCCCCTCGTATCTCCTGCTCCTCGCCGTACTCCCTGGAGTACAGATAGTCCAACACGTTTTCCATGTCCATAAGCTTCAGGTTCACGGCCCCGGAGGAAAAAGAAATCTGCCCTGACGCATATTTCCCCAGCACCAGCCTCCAGCGGTTCAGCATCTCCTGTTCGTCTGCCATTCCATCCTCCCCCTCACATAAGCATCCAGCTCTTTCCCATAAGCATACCAGTCCGGATAGACCTCCTGCCGCTCCAGGATGTCCCCCTGGCCCTTTCCGTGGAGCCCTGCGGCCATGGCCGCGATCCTGTCAATCTCCCGGGGCGTGAAATAGGCAAAGGCCATGCGCAGCTTCGGCAAAAGCTCCAGGAACTCCTCCTCCGACACCGCCCCATAGAACCCGTCCAACATCCGGAGGAACTGTTCCCCGATAAACACCAGATCCCTGGCCGTGAAGAACAGCCCCCGGAAGAACTGGGCCGTGGAGAACATCTGCTCTCTGGTTCCGCTCAGATACCCCCGACAGACCATCTCTATCTTATCCGCAGTCTCCCGGCCGCTGCCGTAGAGGATGCCGTGGATGCAGCCGTTCAGGCCCGGGTTGATCTCCCCGTCCTGCGCCATCCTTTCCAAGACAGAATAGTAGTCGTCCCTGTCCTGCCCCTCCGCTCCCTGCCGCCCCGTGACCCGGTACAGGAGCTTCACGGCGTTCATGCAGGGATCCAGATCCTCGTCCTTGACTCTGGTCATGGAGGGCAGGAGGACGATCAGCTTCCGGCAGCCGATGGCGATCAGTTCCCCGAATTCCAGCCCGGAGCCGTACAGCGTCTCCAGCTCCTCCATCATCATCAGGCTCTTCAGGGCCTCCGCCACGGAATAGAAATCCGTGTCCGCCAGCATCAGCTGGTGCACCCTGGAAAAGGCCGCCTGCATCTGCCCCTGCAGCCCCATCTCGAAGACCTTGGTCAGCAGCAGGGCGCTCTCCCTGGCCCCCAGCTCCCGGTCCAGCTCCTCCTTCACCAGGCTCACCGCCGCCTCCTCAATGGTAGCGCCGTAGACCGACGCCTCGATCAGGGCGGCGTCCACCTGGGCGTTCCATTTGTACTTCCAGATCTCCCGCATCAGGTTCCTGTCCTTCTTCAGCTGCAGGTTCGGCCCCTTTACCTTCCTGGCAAAGGCAGTGTCCAGGTAGAGCATCCGGTTGAAGAACATGCTCTGCTGCCTGTGCCTGGGATTGGAAAATATGGACAGGGTGGACTCCGACTCCAGGGTGGAGGCTATCTTCAGACCGAACCTCCTGCACTCTCCCCGGAAGTCGTGGAGGATGGGCGGCACGTCCGCCTGGGGGCACAGCGCGCCTACGGCGTTCCCCGT
>CAOOJO010000541.1 GCA_948496895.1 uncultured Acetatifactor sp.
GCCTACCTTTCAGCACCCCGGTGACGATCCTCCGGGACATGGTGCAGGGCACATTGTCCGGCTCCAGCTTCGGGAACAGGATATGGCTCCCCATGACGGCCGGGATTCCCGCCTCCATGGCCGCACGGAAGGGCTTCAGCTCCAGCTCCTCCAGCTCCTCTATGGTCTTGTCGATTACGGGGAGGCCTACGTGGGAGTCCACCGCCGTGTCCCCGTGCCCCGGGAAATGCTTGGCGCAGGACAGGACGCCGCCCTTGCGGAATCCCCGGAAAGCGGCAGTGCCGTAGGCCGCCACCGTCTCCGCGGTATCGCCGTAGCTGCGCACCCCGATCACTGGGTTCTCCGGATTGTTGTTGATGTCCATACAGGGGGCCAGGTTAAAGTTCACGCCCACGGCCTTCAGCTCCTTTGCCGTGATATGGGCCAGGATTTCCGCGTTCTCCACCTCTCCCGTGGCCGCCGTGGCCATGGCCCCCGGCACGTTGCAGCCGTCCCCGGGGAGCCTGGTGACCTTGCCGCCCTCCTGGTCGATGGTGATGAAGGCGTCATGCCCCGTCTCCCTGCGCACCAGCTCCTGGATGTCCGCGCACAGGGCCTTCACCTGCTCCATGCTCTTCAAGTTGCGCTGGAACAGGATGACGTTCCCTATCTTATATTCCTTCACCAGGCGCACAAATTCCGGATCCAGCTCCGTCCCCGGGAACCCTATCACCAGCCGCTGTCCTATCTGTTCTCTTAAATCCATGTCGCTCCTCCTCTTTTATATGATGCCTCCAGGCACAGGCACGCAGTACGGATCCGGAAGGACGCCCGCACCCTGCGCACTAATCCAGTCCCGCGATGCCGTCCACCGGCAGGGACATGACGATGCCCTGGGCCTTGCTGTTCATGCCGCACTGCCTGCCAATCTCCTGCATGATGGCAAGCTTGTCTTCCTTCTGGGCCAGAATCAATACTACCTCCCGCTCCTCCTGGACGCTAATCTTCCAGAACTTCATGGCCTCCTCGTTCCCGATCCGCCTGCTGTGGAACACCGTGCCGCCGGAGGCTCCCTTGGGCCTGGCCGCGTTCATCACTTCCTCGCTGAACCCCTGATTTACAATCGCCATGATCATGCTGTATGCGTTCTCTGTCATATCCGCCTCATTCCTCTCCAAAAGTCTCTTCTTCTCCTCCGGCTCCAGCCCCTCCATGAGCTGGACCAGGTGCCCGCTGCTGCCCGACATCAGGAGCGTGAAGGCTATCCCGGTGTTAGGCATCCCAAGGTGCAGCCTCTTGCGCAGCTTCTTCAGCATCTCGTCCGCGAAGGCCTTGGGCAGCATGGCCATCAGGATGTTCTTGTCCACCCCGTCCAGGCCCAGCATGTCCATGACCTCGCTGGTGGCAGTGCCCTGGCCGTGGAAGATGTACTGGATGGGGACGTTCCCCTCCTTGAACAGGCCCGCCGCCTTGCCCACCAGCTTCGGCGTGGCGATTAGGACCAGCATGCGAAAAGACATAGTTTTATGATTGTCCCCCATTTCCGTCATCCTCCTCGAATTCAATGATGTCATCTATAGCAGCATCCCAGACAGGAGCCTGGGCCTCCCGCACGGCAGCCCGCTCCGTGACCCTCAGCTTGTACTGATACAGGATCCCCATGAGCTGGATGGCGATAAGCGGCGTCAGCGCCACCAGCGCCACCACCCCGAAGGCGTCCGTCATCAGATTGCCCTCCGTGGCCTGGCAGGCCCCGATGCTCAAGGGCAGCAGGAAGGTCGTGGTCATAGGTCCGCTGGCCACGCCGCCGGAGTCGAAGGCGATACCGACGAACATCCTGGGCACGAACCGGGACAGGAGCAATGCGATCAGGTAACCCGGGATGATGATGTACTGGATGGGCAGCCCGGTGAGCACCCGCATCATGGACAGGCCCACGCTGGCCGCCACGCCCCAGGACATGCAGCGGTTCATGGCCTTTGCGGACACGGAGCCGTTGGTCACGCCCTCCACCTGGCGGTTCAGCACCTGGATGGCAGGCTCCGCCTTTACGATGTAATAGCCGATCAGCATGCCGATGGGTATCAGCAGCCATCTCCACACCTGCCCGGCGATTTCTTCGCCAAGCAGGGAGCCCAGGGGCGCGAAGCCCACGTTC
>CAOOJO010000542.1 GCA_948496895.1 uncultured Acetatifactor sp.
CCTCTGTCTGACCCTCTCAATATACTCCCGGTCTATCATTTTCACGCAGAAAACCGCCTCGATACTGTCGTCCAGCCCCACCGGAAGACGTTTCTCATCCTCATCCTCCTGGGTCACCACCGCCACCTGGGTCTGGCAGTGGTTGCGGCTGGCCTCCTCGGATATGCCGTTGATGACCTTGTCCCAGTACACCGCCACATCGGGCTTGCGCAGGATCATGATCCTGTGCTCCCCGGCCTCCTCCCTCTCCAAGGGCTGCCTCTCCCCCTCCTCTCCCGAGGATGCCACATACCCTCTCTGCTGGGCGTACCGCAGCACCATCTCCCTGGTCCTCTGGGCCACCAGGTCGTTGCCCTTCAGTGCCATGGACACTGTATTCCGGGACAGTCCCAGATCATTTGCAATGCTTTGAATCGTAACCTTTGCCATTTCCTTACCCCCTATGCAATACCCCCGCCCGCTCTCTGACGCAACCCCTCTTTCACGTCCCGGACCCTCTTCCCGGACTTCCCGCCACGGTGCCCGGGGCAAGCCTCACCGCGCGCTCGCCCTGACCGTGGCCTTTTCCACGATATGCCCGCTCACCAGCTCCATCCGCCCCGCCCCATAGGAGCCCTCCAGCCGTGCCAGCATCTTCCCCAGGGCGGCCTGGGCCATGGCCTTCATGTCCACCTCATAGGTGGTGATCCCCCTGTCCAGCAGGCCCGGATAGAGGTAATTGTCGAATCCCACCACGGAGCAGTCCTCCGGCACCCGGACCCCCCGCTTCTCCAGCTCGTCGATCAGCCTGCTGGCCACCAGGTCGCAGTTGCAGACGAAAGCCTCCGGCAGCTCCTGGGGCAGCCGCACGATGATCTCCCCGGCCTCGTCCCGGTCCTCCAGCAGCCATTCCTCCCGGAAAGCAACCCCGTGCTCCAGCAGGCAGCGCCGGAAGCCGCAGTATCTGTCCATGATGCTGCTTGTGGCATGGATGGAGCCCACGTAGGCCATGCGCCGAAAGCCCCTCTCGTACAGGTACTCCGTCATCAGGTACATGCCGTAGAAGCCGTCCGTCACCACCGCGTCCTCCGCTATGTCCTTGTAGTAAAAATCCAGGAAGACCACCGGCATCCTTGCGCTGCTTTTCAAGAGTCCGATGTATTCCCGGTCAACCTCCCCCATGACGATCAGGCCCTCCGCCGCGCCCTCCTCCACGAAGCGGGGGAGCTGCCCGGCCCCTTCCGCATCATGCTTCAAGACCTCCGCCATCACGGCGCAGCCCCTCTCCGGCGCAGCCATGGCGATCTCCATATAGATCTTCCAGTAGAACGTGATATAGTCCGCCAGGTACCTTTCCGAGATGAGGATACCGATGCTGCGCAGGCCGGGGGCTTTGCCGGCCGCCCTCTTCTGGTTCTGGAAGTATCCCATCTCCCGGGCCTTGTCCAGGATCCGCTCCCTGACCTCATCGCTGACTCCCTTGCGCCCCGCCAGCGCATTGTGCACCGTCACCGCGCTTACGCCCACCTGATTGGCTATGTCCTGCATCCTCACCTTTGCCATCGCGCCTCTCCATTCCTTCTTTCCGTTATACTTTATTTTACTTAATTTTGCAAGGCAAGTCATTAACTATTCTTGGAATTTATCTATATTTCTTGTGTTTCTGAGCCACAGCATAGCATTTATGTGGACACTATCCAAGGAATAGTTAACAGGCAACAGAACAAAGCCAAACGGGAGGGAGGGAGAAATTTAATGTGAATTTTATTGTAAAGACAGGCGGTTTTTTGTATAATTGAAGTGTGACAGGAGTAGGATATATCGTATCTTATGCCACAGATTATAGAAATCGAGGTGGTAAGGTGTCGGACGATACAAAACAGGAGCGGGAAGTCAAGGCAAAGCGTACCGCAAAAAACAGCGTATTCCTTGACCTTTTTCAAAACAAGAGTTATCTGCTAAAGCTGTATAAAACGCTCCACCCAGAGGATACGGACGCAACGGAGGACACGCTGGATATCGTAACGATTGACAATGTTCTGACAGATAATTTGTATAATGATTTGGGTATCATGGTGGGCAACAACAGATTACTTTTACTTTTGGAGGCACAAGCCAGTTGGACGGTAAATATTTTAATCAGAATACTGTTGT
>CAOOJO010000543.1 GCA_948496895.1 uncultured Acetatifactor sp.
ACAAGGTTGTACAGCACGATATGAATCCACACGCCCGTAATCCCCAGGGCAGCAGAGGCCTCCAGCAGGGCGTCGGGAAAGGAGCTGTCCAGCAGCGCCCTGTCTGCCAGCACGTCCCCGAACAGGGCGCAGTAGGAATAGACGAAGCGCTCCTCATAGCGGGGATCCTTTAAAATCAAAGGCTCTCTGCCATACAATCCAAAGCGCGGATCAAAGTCAAAGGGCTTTTCCGTGACAGGCGGCAGCTTTTCTGACAGTTCTGTCACAATCTCCCGGATCCGGCCAGTCTCCGCTGCCTCCTCCGCCGTCAGAGGGCGGTACCGGCAGTCCGGCACCGCGGGCTTGAATCCCCCCAGCTTCACCTCCAGGAAATCGTCCTCCTGCAGGACGAACGCCAGCCTCTCCATGGGCCAGTCCAGCAGGACGCACAAATCCTCGTAGGAGAGGAGATGCCAGTTGTAATGGATAATGGTGATATATCCCTTGCCCAGCCAGTCTCCCCACACCTCCGGCTCCCTGGGAAGCCCCAGGGCAGCCGCGCTGTCCTCCAGGACGGCTCTGTCCGTCCCCAGCACCCTGGCGATCCGCTCCGGCGGCACAAGCCCCCAGTTGCGGAAGATCACGCACTGGTAGGCCGCCGGGAAATGGGGCAGGGGCAGTATCTTATCTTTCTGAATCGGTGGAACCTGAATCATTCTGACCTCCTAACGCATTGGCAGCCTGCATTACGGCGCATAGAACACCTCTTTCAGGTCTTCGTAATAGATGCCCTCCTCATGGCGCAGGAAGCAGGGCTTTGAATAGCGCCACCACTCCTGCATCACCGGGCTGTCCTCCATCTTCTTCCTATCCGCCTCATAGTCGCTGCCTGTATATTCATAGTAAGTGTACAGTTCCGTCCCCCGGAGGGAAATGGAGTAGTGGTGGATGTGGCAGTCCCCGATCAGCTCCATCAGAGCCGCCCAGGGCTTGCTGTGGAGCTCCACATAGTCCTCCACCTTCTCCGGCTTCAGATCCGAATGAAATATGAACCGCTTCATAAAGCACGCTCCTCTCATACCGCGCAGTAGCCAGTTACATAATACCCCAGATTGTACCGTCTATCAAGACGCCCGAAGCTGGCACAGACAGGGATGTCGCTCTCCAGCTCCAGGGAATACTGCCCGAAGGGAATCTGGCAGCCCTCCTCCCCGAAGGGGAGATCCGTGCGGTGGCAGACCACCCGCCGGGCGGGAACCGTCAGATGCAGCCCCTCCACCGGCTCCCTGTCCTCAAAGTACAGGTTCACCAATATATGGGCGTCCCTGTCATGGGGGTTGGTGATCATCAGGGCCTCATGCCCCGGCAGCCGGGGGTCTTCCCCATTGCCCGGCAGATCCCCGTCTACGAACATATAATGCCTATATCCTATCTCGCTCATATCCGCTCCTATCCATAAATGTATATGTACGCCATATCGTCAACTGTCTTTATCCGTATATAGCCCGTCCCTACAGATCCTTCATGAAATAATCGAACAGCTTCGGCGACAGCGGGCGGCTTCCGTTCTCCGTGATGACGAAGCAGGTCTCGATGCGGCCCCCGTGCAGCTGCGGGTGGCCAAAGAAGCTCACGTCCACGTTCACGATCATGCCGGGCGCCAGCTCAAAGTCCCCGTTGGGCCCGAAGAAGGGCGCCTCTGCCTCCATGAGCCCCATGGAATGGGCAAAGGGGCATACGATATACTCCATCAGGCCATGCTTCTCATAATACCTGCGCCCCGGCTCGTCTATCTGCCTGCCGCACATGCCGGGCCTGAGCATTTCGTATGTCAGGCGGAAGGTCTCTCGCATGTAGTTCAGCAGATCCTTCTGCTGCTGCGTATAGACCCCGTTCACCGGAATCGTGTCCCCGAAGGTGCCCGCATAGCCGTTGATTCGCGGGGCGATGCCTATCATCACCAGCTCCCCGTCCTCCATGCGCTTATTCGTGGCCGTAGGCACCACCGCTTTGGCCCGGGGGCCGGAGCCTACGATCGTGGCATAGGCAAAGCTGTGGGCGCCGTTTGCCCGGCACACCGCCTCCCCTGCTGCCGCCACCTCATATTCGAATGCCCCCGGACGGATGGCTTCCACCATTTTGTCATAGGCCAG
>CAOOJO010000544.1 GCA_948496895.1 uncultured Acetatifactor sp.
GGAGCAGTATGCCCGCTTCGGCAGCCAGTGCTATGCGGACGCCGCCAGAGCGGCGGTGCTGGCCATGCGGGAGGATATCGGGACAGCCCTGGGAACCCTTTGACAGATATCAGGAACTCGGAAAGGAAGAATATGTTCTATGCGCCGGATACATGCATCACAGCACAGATATTTCTATTGCCTGCTCATCGTCTTTCTTGCCGCCCTGTTCCTGCGGGCCTGGCGCATCGGCGAGATTCCCGACATCGTGCATATCGATGAAGCCGGGCTGGGCTGCAACGCTTGGTGTCTGGCAAATTACGGGATAGACAGATACTTCAATGAGATGCCCATCTACCCGGAGAATTTCGGCGGCGGGCAGAGTCCTCTGTATACTTACCTTGTAGTGCTTTTGATCAGGACTTTAGGCAGGGGGAACCTGACGCTGACGCTCCTGCGGCTGCCGGGGCTCCTCTCCAGCATGCTGGTGGTGGTCTTCGGCACCGCGCTGGTCTCTGTGGTGTGCGAAGACAGAAGGGCCACCCTCACAGGCGCCCTCCTTCTGACCTTCTGTCCCTATTTCATCATGCATGGCCGCTACGCTCTGGACTGCAACCTCATGCTGGGCTGCTCCACGGTGGCGCTCTATCTGCTGGCCAGGTATCTGCGAAGCGGCAGGCTCTCCCACCTGGTGGCATACAGCGTGGCCTTCGGCATCGTCATGTACTCTTACGCGCTGAGCTATTTCGTGGTGCCCATCTTCCTGTGCCTGATTACCCTCTACATGCTCTGGTGCCGCAAGATTGCCTTCTGGCAGGCCCTGCTGTCGGCTGCCCTGGTGTGCGTCACCGCGCTCCCGGTGCTGCTCTTCCTGGGAACCATGCTGTTCGGTCTCCCGTCCGTCAGGTTCCTGGGATTCACCCTCTCTCCCACCGCCTCCTCCCGGCTGGCGGATATCTCCTTCACGAATTTCAGGAACAATATCATCGATATCGTGAAGTATACCCTGACCCACGATGGCCGCCCTCTGGACGCGGTGGACAGATTCTATACCCTGTACCCCATCTCCATCCCCTTCATCCTGACAGGCTTTGTGGCCTCCTGCTGCCAGTGGCTCTCCTCCCTCAGGAAACGCGCCTACAGCCACAGCTTCCTGTTCCTGTCCTTCTATATGGCGGGGCTTGCGGCCATCGGCTTTTCCCGGGGCTATCTCTACCGCGCCAATTATCTGTTCATCGCCTATCTGTATTTCCTGGTGACCGGCATCCTGGCGGCGTACCGCTTCGCGAAATCCCTGGGGAAATACTTCTATGCCGCGCTGGGCGTGGTCTACCTGCTCAGCGCGGCCATGTTCATCGGCTACTATTTTACATCCTATTCCCCGGCGGAGACCATCCCCCAGTTCGCGCCCGCCAACGATGCCATAGAATACGCCAGGTCTCAGCCAAATATCCGGGAAATCTATCTTGACTACGCTGGCGTAGGCGAATTCTACACCCTTTTCTTTCCCGAGTCGCCCTACGCGATTGCCCGGACCGCCCGGGAGGACGGCTATGGGAAGCTGCATTTCCGGATTGGTGAGGACACGACCTTCCTGCCCGGAAACGCCTACATCATCCTGAAGAACAACACGGCACTGCGCTCCTGCATCGAGGAAGCGGGATACCCCTGGCAGATCGTGGAGTACCCCTACCACTGCCTCTACTATGCAGAGCCGGAGTGACCGCCGTCAGCCTACCTTGTATCCGTTTCCCCACACCACCTTCAGATACCTGGGCTC
This sequence comes from uncultured Acetatifactor sp., assembly GCA_948496895.1. Taxonomy (GTDB): domain Bacteria; phylum Bacillota; class Clostridia; order Lachnospirales; family Lachnospiraceae; genus Acetatifactor. The sequence continues at coordinate 1,760 of CAOOJO010000544.1, forward strand.
CTTGGGGTTCTTCTCGATTTTCTCCCGGATATGGCGGATATGTACCGCGATGGTATTGTCCGCGCCGATTGCCTGCATGTGCCAGATATTCTCGTAAATCTGGCTGTTGGAGAACACCTTTCCCCGCTGCTGCACCAGGAAGCGCAGGATTTTGTACTCGATGGGGGTCAGGCGCACGCTCCTCCCCTCCACCGTGACCTTCCTCTGGGTATCGTCTATGACCAGGTCGTCCACCCGATAGATTCTGTCGATATTGGCGCACATGTTCACCAGCTGGGTATACCTGCGCAGCTGGGATTTGATCCTGGCCAGGAGCTCCAACGGATTGCAGTCCGCCGTCACATAGTCGTCCGCCCCTGCCTCCAG
>CAOOJO010000545.1 GCA_948496895.1 uncultured Acetatifactor sp.
GCTTCATACTGTATATAATTCTCCGGCAGGATTCGGCGCAGAACCCGCTCCAAAACGGAGCGCTCGATGGGCTTGGGAATAAATTCGTTGAAGCCCTCGTTCCGGAACATTTCCCTGGCTCCGCTGATGGTATTGGCCGTCAGGGCGATCACCGGCAGATCCTTGTAGGCCCCGTTGTCCAGCTCCCGGATGCGCCGCAGCGTCTCCACGCCGTCGAAGCCCGGCATCATATGATCCAGGAAGACCACATCGTAGGCTGTCCCGGCGCACCGCTCGATGGCCTCTTTCCCGCTGAGGCATGTGTCCACCTGTATGCCGTAGCTGCCCAGCACGCCCTTGGCCACCAGGAGGTTCATGTCCTCGTCGTCCACCGCCAGCACCCGCACGCCCTTACAGGTAAAGGGCCTGCGGCCCGCGGCCTGGGCCTCCTCGAAGTCGTTCCCGCCCTCCTCGTCGCCCAGCAGGTTCACCACGGAAAGCGCAAAGAAAGGCTTGCGCAGCACCAATAGCCTGCTGTCCTCCTCCAGCAGGAAATCCTTGTCCGCGATCACAGCCACCGGAAGCGTCTGCGCCAGCTCCTCGTAATAAGGGGGGTTGGCCATGTATTCCGTCTGCGCGATGAACACATGGGTCAGCTTACGGTCCCGCAGGAGCTTCAGCAGCCCTTCGAAATTGTGGGCCTGATACCCCTCGATGCCAAGCCCGTCCACCATGTGGAGTATCATTGTGTCATAGTATCTCCTGACCTCGTCCCGGCTGTACCGCTCCGGCTTGAAAAAGCACGCGATGCACAGCTTGGAGGCATTGGGCACCGTGATGCAGGGGGTTTCGTCCGCCACCCCCTGGGGTATGGTGATATGTACCTGGAGCCCCTGCTGCTCCGCGCTCTCGAAATGCACAAAGCCGCCCATGGAATGGAGCAGCCCCCTGGCGATGGGTATGCCCAGCCCCAGCCCGCCCACATACCGGCGGCTCCCGGAATCCGCCTGATAGAAATCGTCCACAATCTGTTTCAGCTCTTCGGGCGCCATGCCGATTCCCGTATCGCTGATGTCGATGGTCAGGTTCACGCCGTAGCTCTCCCGCCGGAACCCGATGCACAGGTCGATGCCGCCCTCCTCCGTGAACTTCATGGAATTCTCCAGCAGGATCCGCAGGATGTGGGAAATCTTGTCCGCGTCGCCGATCAGCACCGATGGCACCCTCGGGTCGATGTCGAACACCATTTCCAGCCTGTTCCTGTCGTTGTTCTGCAGCGCGGTCATGGCGATCACATCGTTCATCACCGAGGCGATCATATAGGGCTCCTTCGCCGCGGACAGCGTGCCCTCCACGATCTCCGTATAGTCCAGGATATTGTTGATCTGGCCGGAGAGGCGCTTGCCGGCCATCTTGATGGAACGCACGTTCTCCCGGACGTCGGGAGCGATGTCCTTTCCCAGGGTCACCTCACTGATGCCCACCACCATGTTCACCGGGGTGCGCAGCTCATGGGACACATTGGACAGGAAATCGGCGTTCTGCCGCACCGCCGTGGCCAGCTGCTCCTGCATGCGGGCATATCTGGCCTTCTCCACCTGTCTGCGGATGATGCGGTATCTGGCCACGGTCACAGAGCCCGTCACGGCACAGAACCCCATCACCAGCCGCAGCACCGTCCGCTCCTCGGGCCGGGCGCTGACGGTGTGGAGCACCAGGAGATGGTACAGAATCAGGCATATGTAAAGCGCGGCTGCCATATACAGCAGCCGCTTTCTGTTCAGCAGGGAGAGCAGCAGGACCACCACACAGGCCACCATGGGGATGTCATAGAGGCTGGATGGATGCACGCCAAAAAAGAAGAAATCGATGATCAGCAGCCCCGTACATATGTTCTCGTACATGATGTCCGAGCCCACCCGCCCGATATGGAGCCACCATACCGTCAGGCAGCCGATGATGATGATGGGAAGCATCCACAGCTCCCACGACATGATCAAGGCCATCAGGCTCAGCAGCACGCTCACTATGCTGAGCGTGCAGACCATCAGCAGATGCATGCTCGTCTGGGATTCCGTCCTCATTTCTTATCAAACTCCTTTGCGATCCGCTCCATCAGGTCCTGGGGCAGGA
>CAOOJO010000546.1 GCA_948496895.1 uncultured Acetatifactor sp.
TATGCGCTGAACAACACCTCCACCAACGCGTACATGATGCTAGTGGGCTCGATATCCTACTTTCTGGTAGGTATCGTGGGGGTGGGGGCCGTGCTGGCCGGCTCCATCGTTACGATCATGAGGATATGGGACGGCGTCACGGATCCTTTCGTGGGCATGGTGGTGGACAATACCAACACGAAATTCGGCAAGAACAGGCCGTTCATTGTAGTCGGCCAGGTGCTTCTGTTCGGGATGACTTTCTGCATGTTCCGCTTCATTCCCCTGATTCCCACAGGAGGGCGCTTCATCGCGTTCATCCTGATCTACATGGTGTACATAGTGGGCTATACCTGCCAGTGCGTGGTCACCAAGTCGGCCCAGACCTGTCTGACCAACGATCCGGAGCAGAGGCCTATCTTCTCCATGTTCGACTCTGTGTACAATATCCTGCTGATGAGCCTGTTCTGGCCGGTATTCCTCTCCAGCACCCTGCTGCCGAAGTTCACGCTGACCAGTGCTACGGCCGCAGACAAGATTGCCATGCTTCTGGAGAAGAACCCCAACCTTGCCAACGTGATCACGGAGGCGGACGGCGTCCAGACCCTGTCCGGCTTCTACAATCCGGAGCTGTGGTGCTTCGCGCAGCTGGTGATAGGCGCTATTGCCGCCCTGTTCGCGGTCTGCGCCATTCTCGGCCTGTCCCGCAAGGATAATGTAAAGTACTTTGGCACCGGCAAGGCGGAGAAGATCTCTTTCCGCGACTATGCGGATGTGCTGGCCCATAACCGCGGCATCCAGATGCTGGTGGTGGCGGCTTCCTCCGATAAGCTGGCTATAAACTGTACCTCCAACTCGGCGGTGACCATGGCCCTGTACGGCATCATCTTCGGCAATTTCGCCCTGAATGGCTCCGTGTCGGCGATTACGTCCATTCCCATTGCCCTGATCGGCATCTTCGGCATCGGCAAGATCGCCCGCAAGATGGGGCAGAAGAAATGTCTGGTGGTAGGTACCTACGGCGCGCTGGCTACGGCAGTGGTGCTGGGGATTCTGATCTGCTTCGCCAATGGCGCCGGCGCGGCATGGCCGACTTTCTCCCTGACCAAGCTGGAGACCTATGGCAACCTGTTCAAGGGGGCGAACTGGAGCCTGTTCGGCGTGGCGTATATTCTGGTTTACATTTTGATGAAGGGATTCTCCTCCCTGTCCGGCAATATCGTCATCCCCATGACGGCGGACTGTGCGGACTATGAGGTATACCGTTCCGGCCGTTATGTTCCCGGTCTGATGGGCACGCTGTTCTCCTTTGTGGACAAGCTGATCTCCTCCTTGGCGGCTACCATCGTGGCTGCGATTTATGCCCTGATCGGCTATACCAGCACCCTGCCTACCCAGGAGGATCCCTACACCACGGGAGTGCTGGCCTGTACCATCGTCTGCTTCCTGGGCATGCCGGCCATCGGCTGGATCCTGAACGTGGTGGCCATGAAGTTCTACCCGTTGACCAAGGAAAAGATGGCCGAGATTCAGGAGGAAGTGGCCCGTATCAAGGCTAAGGCACAGAAAAGCGCGTAAACAGGCTGCGGGCGGAGCTGTGAATGCTGAAGATGGATAGTGCATCTTTGTGTAAATCGACCCCGCAGGTATTTGCCTGCGGGGTTTCCCGTGAAAAACCCACGGACAGCAAGGGAGAGAAGTGTCTCTGCGGAAAACGGTGGACGGAGGATGGCGGCGGAACGGAGTAGGAAAGGATATGGCAAAGGGAAAATATAAGAGGAAGAACGAGGCCGGCGGGAAAGCGGAAAAAACGGTGCCGGTGATGACCAGGGAAGACATGGCGGACGATAGGCAGACCCTGACGAATCTGGACTATGAGCTGCAGGCGGCCCAGCGGGCGGCAGGGATGCGGGAGAACACCTATGGGGTCTGGGGGCCTATCTGGAAGCTCATGACCTGGTATGACAGCAAGAGGGTGCCCCATACCTTTAAGCGCAGGACCTATCTGTGGCTGATGCTGTTCACCGGGTGGTTCGGCGGGCACCGCTGGTACCAGGGCAGGCGCATCCTGGCATTGTGCGAGACCCTGTTCTTCTGGACAGGGATTCCGTTGATTCTGCTGGTG
>CAOOJO010000547.1 GCA_948496895.1 uncultured Acetatifactor sp.
AAGGCCAGGTTCCCATAGGCCGTCACATAGACGATGAACCCCCTGGGATCCAGCCTCCTGATCTCCCGCCCCAGGGCGAACCCGTCCATCTCCTCCCCCTTCAGCTCCACGTCCAGGAAGTAGATCCCCCTCCCGGACGCCGCCTTCACCGCCTCCAGGATCTCCCCGGGACGGCCGCTGCACAGGGCGACCTCCATGTCGTATCCCTGAATCAGAATCTGTTTTTCCAGATATTCCCTCTGGATTTCGCGGATATCCTCCTCGTCCTCGCAAATATATACTGGCAGCACCTTTCACTCTCCTTACTTCCCGTTCCTCTCCCGCACCTTGAATTCCTGAATGAAATACCCCTCCTGCACCGCCGTGGCGGGCAGCACGTCCTCATAGCCCTCCAGGATCTTCCTGTAGCTGGCGAGCCCAATCCCCCGGTCCGCGCCTTTGGTGGAATAGCCCTGCTGCCAGATCCTGTGAACGTCAACGCTGTGGTACATCCTGTTCTTCACCCGGAAGGTGGTGTACCCCTCCTGGCTGCTTATCATGATGTGCACCCGGGCGCCCTCCTGCCCCCTGACCTCCTCCATGGCATTGTCGATGAGAACACCTAAGCATCTGCACATGTCTGTGGTCCTGAGCCTGGTTTGTTGGAAGGGCCGCATCACTTCCAGCTCACAGGCCGTGCCCTCCCGCTGCATTTGGGCCAGTTTTGCCAGGAGCAGCCCCTTCACCTCTGTGATGCAGACATTGGAGAGCTGCCCCATCTGCCTGATCTGCCCGCCAATCTGGCTGTCGAAATCTTCCGTCATCTCCTGGAGGAAACGGCTCACCTCTGTATGCTCTCCCGCCGTCTGGTACAGCCCTGATATCATGTTTTTGTAGTCATGTTGGAAGCGCCGCACCTCCTCCTGCATCCCCTCCAGGGTCTTGATATAGACGTCCTGCTGCTGGAGGATCAGCTCCTGGGCGGCGAATTCCCTGCGCTGCCACGCCTCCATCCCCATGTGGTGGAACAGGACCAACACCACGGCCAGCATCAGCAGCGTGATGCCCATGCTGACGTTTCGGCTGGCTCCGCCGCCCATGAGGATCCCTATGACCCCATAGAACAGAATCGGGTATGTGCTCAGACAGATTATGCCCCGGCTCCAGATATTCCTGTACTCCACCCACTGACGGTATGCGTCTGCCACCTTCATTTTATACAGCACAAACAGAAGCAACAGAAATATAGCCATCATCACCACGGTACCCAGGAACAGATATGTCCTGCGCTCTTCCGGGATGCTCAGCACAAGCGGCCTGTCCGTGAAACTGATAAAAGCCAGCACATTGGCAGATTCTCTTACCCATTCCTCAAAGAGGACAATGCCCCAGCACTTCCGGAATTTTACCCGAAAGAGAAGGTTGACGCACCAGGCATACACAATCAGCTGCAGATAATCCACCAATATGGACACGAAGAAATTGCTTAGAAGGCCTTTCTTGTAAAAATAGGCGGCAACCCATGCGACCAGGACAAGGCAGGCCGCCGCAAAAGCACCCCTCCAAAGCCCGAATCTCCTCCGGCCGACGGGCAAGACTTTTAAGACCGCCATGCCCACGAAGACCACGGAGACCAGGCCGGTGGTAATCGCAATCATATTATAGACGAATGCACCCAGAAAGCTCATGGCCCGTCACAGCTCCACATCGTTCAACGCCACGATGGCGCAGGCGTAGACTTTCATGGCCTCCAGGAACAGACGCAGGTTCAGCGCCTCGTCCGGCTCGTGCCCGCCGCCGTGTCCCGGGGCAAAGAGCCGCGCCCTTGCTTCTTTATCCTCTTCGCTCTCCTTCATGCCGCCGGGGCCGTAGGAAAAGGCATTAGGCAACTTCCTGGCGTAGGTGCCGCCTCCCATCACGTAGCTCTGGGAATCGCTTCCCGTAAGCTCATTGTACACACGGGTCAATATGTCCACAGCCGGATGCTCCTTGGGGAAGTAGCCAGGCCTGGAATTGCGCTCCAGCCTGAAACGGCATCCATTTGCCTCGCCGTAGGCCGTGAGGGCGGCGATATTCTCCTGGTCCTTCGCCGTGATGGCATAGCGGATGTTCAGGGT
>CAOOJO010000548.1 GCA_948496895.1 uncultured Acetatifactor sp.
CAACCGCAGGCTCATCACCATAGAGGAGGGCAGCCGGGAGTTCGACCTGATCAAGCGGGACGCGGACGGCCATGCCACCAACAGCGTGGTGCATCTGCTCACCCGCCCCCATGAGAACCCGTCCCTGGACATCGGCCAGGACCTGCTTTTAGAGCGCGTCCTGCGCAAGCACCCGGACGTCATCGGCGTGGGCGAGATGCGCTCCGCAAAGGAGGCCCTGTCCGTGGCGGAGAGCTCCCGTACCGGGCACACCGTCGTCACCACTATCCACTCCAACTCCTCCGAGTCCACCTACCGGAGGATGATGACCCTGGCAAAGCGGAAATACAACATGGCGGACGACATCCTGATGCAGATCATGGTGGAGGCATACCCGATTGTCGTCTTCACCAAACAGCTTGAGGACGGCTCCCGCAAGGTTATGCAGATCATAGAGGGGGAGGACTACCGGGACGGGCAGCTCGTCTACCGCCCTCTCTACCAGTACGACGTGTCGGACAACCGCACCGATGAAAACGGCAGGATTACCGTCATCGGGAAGCACCGGCATCTCGGCGGCATCTCCGACACCCTGAAAAAGCGGATGCTGGACAACGGCATCCCCGCAGGGAAGCTCGCGCCGTTCCTGGCCGCCCCTGTACCGAAGAAACCAACGAAAGGAGGAACCCACCATGCAGTGGATACAGACCATCATCTTCCTGCTGGCAGCTAACGGCCTGCTCACCCTGTCCTCCGTCCGCTTCAACGACTTCCTGCATGTGCTGGCAGGGACAAGGAATAGCACCCTGCAGGACGACGTGGACGTGATGCTTGGGAAACCGGCAAAGGGCTTCTTCAACCGGGAGACCCTGGAGGTCGGGCAGCTCCTTGCGGCCACAGGGCGGGAGGGACGCTTTACTCTTATAAAGAGAATCTCCCTCCTGCTGTTCGCACTGGGAGCCGTGGCTGCGCTGCTCCTGGACAACCCGTTCCTAATCCCCGTATTAGGGGCCGGGTTCGCCTTCGCGCCGGTCTGGTACCTGCGCTCCACCGCAGCCGCTTATAAGAAGCACCTGAACGAGGAGCTGGAGACGGCCATCTCCGTCATCACCACCTCCTACCTGCGCAGCGGCGACCTGCCGAGGGCGGTAAAGGAGAACATACCCTACCTGAACCCGCCGGTGAAGTCCCACTTCGAGGCGTTCATCACCGAGTCGGAGATGCTCAACGCCAACATGGTCTCCGCCATCAGCACCCTGAAGATGAAGGTGCCCAACCAGATCTTCCACGAATGGTGCAACACCCTGATCCAGTGCCAGTCCGACCGCAGCATGAAGAACACCCTGGCCTTCACCGTGCAGAAGTTCTCCGACCAGCGCATCATCCAGTCGGAGCTGGAGGCCATCATCAACGAGCCGAAAAAAGAAGCCATCACCATGATGTTCCTTGTGATAGGCAACATCCCGCTTCTGTATGTGCTGAACCACTCCTGGTTCGAGACGCTGATGTTCTCCCTGCCGGGAAAGGTCACGCTGGCCGTCTGCTTCGCCATCGTGCTGTTCTCCTTCACCCGGATCATGCAGCTCTCAAAGCCTGTGGAGTACAAGGCATAGCCATAGAGGGAAGAAACTGCGGAAACCACAAGGAGACTTACGGAATTTATGCCTGCGCCTGAATCCACAGGCCCATCAAGAATGGAGGTTTACCATGTTTCCTTACACCAGCTGTACAGTAATGGTGCTTGTGGCCTTTGTGATAATCGTAGCCACAGCCCTGTACCTTGCCCTGCTCCCGAGATAACGGAGCGGAGAGGTCCACCTGCGAACAGGAAACCAGAGGTGCCGCGCTACGCACCGCCAGCCCCATGAACCAATCCGTAGCGCAGAAACGAGGCAACGATATGACCGGACTACTGATCCTTCTGGCAGCCGCCCTTGCGGGGACTGGCTGCTACAACCTGTCCTGCGCCTTCGTGGACGTCCCCACGGCGCAGACGTCCCGGATGATGATGCGCGCCAGGAAGCAGACCGGCACCAGCAACGAAAAGCTTTTTGACGTGTACCTGACAAAGATCGCCGGGAAGCTCGCCCCGCTCCTTAAGCT
>CAOOJO010000549.1 GCA_948496895.1 uncultured Acetatifactor sp.
AAAAAGGCGGTCATCCCCAGGAACACCACCGTGCTCATCAGCAGCAGGACGGCCACCGTCCCCCAAAATTTCCTCCGGTAAATCCGGTAGCCAAACAAATTGCCATGATGTCTGCCCATACAGCGCCCTCTCTCCCTGAAGCCAGCACCTCCATGACCTGTAGCTGCGGCCGATTCCACATCTGTCGCTTCCCACATCTTTTCCGTAAACCACAAAAACCTGCAGGGCTCTCCAATCAGAGCCCCACAGGGATTTAATGTCGCATTTTCTTTATTCGTTCTGCATCTTACTTGAAGAACTCGTCAAGCTGCTTCTGGGCCTCTGCGATGACAGTATCCAGGCCAGCGCCCTTCAGCTCCTCGATGCACCTGGGAACTACCTCCTCGGGATCGGATGCGCCTGTCAGCAGGTCATATTTGTACTTGTCCCATACAGTGTTAATCGTGGACGCCTCGTTCTGGATATTGGTGATGTCCAGAGCAAATCCGAGACAGGTGGAAGGCACAGCCTCTTCGTTCTGCTTCTTCACCTCGTCCCACTGGTTGGGGTCTGTCCCCACCTGGTTGCTCATGATGAAGAACGTGCCCTGGGTGTAGCTGGGCCATACCCAGTCGTCGCGCAGCCTGTTCACGAAGCCGTCTTCCGTGTACTCGAAGTGGTTGCCCTCGATGCCGTATGCGCACATGTCGCGGAACTTGCTGTCCGTGTTCATCAGCTGCAGGAGCTTCAAGGCCTCCTCCTTATGGTTGGAGTTCACGGAAATCGCGTTCATGGAGCCCTGGATGGTCTCTGTGGTGTAGATGGGGCCGAACACCTTGTTCACGATGTACTTGTCGATACCCTGGCCAACAGCCCAACCGGCCGCAGCGCTGGGCCATCCCTGTGCGTTGCCGAACATATGTCCTTTCCCGCTGTCGGTCATGACGTTGGCATCGGGATTGATGATGCCTGCGGTGTACCAGCTGTGCAGGAGCTTCAGGTTCTCCATCACATCCTCCTGCTCCAGCGTGCAGACTACCTGGCGGGACTCGTCGTCAATCCTGACGCCGATGGACTGGATGCCGCCTGCAAGTCCGTCATAGTTGTTGAAGAACCCGTTCCACAGAGAGCCCTGATCCAGCTGGATCGGATAGAAGGACTTGCCCTCCGCCTCCTTGATCTGGCGGACGACGGGATCCAGAGTCTGCATGGAGACGATCTGTGTCATATCGATATTATACTTCTGTACATAGGTGTCGTCAATATAGTAGAACTGTGTCAGGGAAGAATCCTTGTAGGTGGGAACCGCGTACACCTTCCCATGCACCTGTGTACCGGACCAGAGCTGCTCCGGAATGAAGCTGTAGAGCTCCGGCGTCACGCTCTGCACCATGTCCGTGATGTCGGCGAATGCGCCCAGGGTCACGAATTTGCTGTAGTTCGTGTTGTTGGTGAACATCAGGTCGAAGTATTCGCCTGTATTGACGATGGTGTTCATCTTTGTGTCGTACTGATCCCATGCGGCGATCTTCACGTCCAGCCTTACGCCGATCTTCTCCTCGGTGTAATCGCTGATCTGGGCGATGTTCTCCTCGAAATCGTCTGCGGGGGTACCGCCTACCGTCCAGTAGACCAGCGTGGGCACTTCGCCACTGCCGCCCTCTGCCTCCTGGCCGCCCTCTTCCTCAGAAGACTCCTCAGGCGCCTCCTCGGATGACTCCTCGGCGGAAGACTCTTCCGCTGAAGACTCCTCAGATGCCCCCCCTGAGGCCTCGCTGCTCTTTGATTCTCCATCGCCGCCACCGCAGCCGGCCAGCATGCCAGCCGTCATGACCGCAGTCAGGCCCAATGCCAGAATCCTGCTTAAGCTTTTCTTTTTCATGGTAATCCTCCTGTTTTGATAAATTTATATCATCCGGCAAAGGCCGGTCTGATATCTAAGGTACGCTGTCCCAGGTCATCCCTTCACCGCTCCCACCGTGAGGCCGGAGATGAAGTATTTCTGGAAGAACGGATAGGCGCAGGCGATAGGAAGCACGATCAGGACCACGATGGCCATACGGGCCGCCTCCTGTGGCATCTTGGCCAGCATCTCCGCCGCCG
>CAOOJO010000550.1 GCA_948496895.1 uncultured Acetatifactor sp.
GGGGAACCGTTATGTGACCCTGCCCTTTGGCATCAGGGCCAGGCGGCAGTATGCGCAGGTGATATTAGAGCGCGTAGGCGCGGAGCCAGGGACGGGGGCCGTGGGCACGGAGAAGGAAGACACCCTGTCGTCAGGCCTTCGGACGCCCGTGGAGGTGCCCCTGGCGGAGGATTTGTTCGGCGCGCCCGCCCGCGTCCGCTTAGAGGGACTGGGGGAGCTGGAATTTTCCGCTTTTTTCATAAAAAAAGAATGGGAAGTTCCCAAAAATCGGTATACGAAATGGTTCGACTATGATAAAATGGAAGAACGCGCAACCGTCCGCTGCCGGGAGCGGGGAGATTTCCTCACCATAGCCCATGGGGCGGGGAACATGGCGCACAAGTCCCTGAAGGATTACATGATTTCGGAAAAGATACCAAGGCAGCTCCGGGATCGGATTCCTGTGGTGGCCTTCGGGAGCCATGTGCTGTGGCTGGTAGGCTGGCGGATCAGCGAGGCCTTCAAGGTAGGCGGGGACACCAGGCGCGTGCTGCAGGTGAGGCTGATAAAGGAATGACAAACGAACCATAGAGAGCAGAACGGAGGAGAAAGATGTCGGAGCGCATTAATGTACTTTTGCCGGAAGAGGAAGTGGACGCAAGGATCCAGGCCATGGGGGAACAGATCAGCAGGGACTATGAGGGAAAGCAGGTGCATCTGATCTGCGTGCTGAAGGGCGGGAGCTTCTTTCTGTGCGAGCTCGCAAAGAGGATCACGGTGCCGGTGTCCCTGGACTTCATGTCGGTGTCCAGCTACGGAGGGGGCACCGAATCCAAGGGCGTGGTGAAGATAGTAAAGGATTTGGACGAACCAATCCGGGACAAGGACGTGCTGGTGGTAGAGGACATCGTGGACAGCGGAAGGACCTTAAGCTACCTGCTGGAGATGCTCAGGAACAGAGGGCCAAAGTCCCTGCGCCTGTGCACCCTGCTGGACAAGCCGGAGCGGCGCGTGGTGGACGTGGATGTGGACTATACAGGATTTCAGATTCCGGACAGGTTCGTGGTGGGCTATGGTCTGGACTATGACCAGAGATACCGCAATCTTCCCTACATCGGTGTGGTTTCATTTGACGAGGAACAGGGCGCGGGGGATAAATAGGAGGCTTGCAAGTTGAGGCAGAATAGCAGAGGATTCAATTCATATTTCATATTCATCATCCTGCTCTTAATGGGGGTGGCGCTGCTGACTTCCATGAACAGCTCGGATGAGGAATATACCAGGGAACAGTTCATCGCGGACATGGAGGCGGACAGAGTCGCGGAGGTGGTGGTCAGGCCCAACAGCGAGGTGCCTACAGGATATCTGGAGGTGGAGCTGAAGGGCGGCGGAGACCGCAAGCTCTACGTGACGGACATCGGGGAGGCGGAAAGCCTGGTCAGGGCCCATGATTTCGACCCGGTGGTGAAGGACGTGCCCAGGGAGGGGTGGGTGCTGACCACGCTGGTGCCCATGCTGATCGTGCTGGCGGTGGGAATCTTCCTGTTCATGATGATCAATGCCCAGAACGCCGCGGGCGGCAACGGCAGGATGATGAACTTCGGAAAGAGCCGGGCCAGGCTGTCCATGGGGGACAAGAACATCACCTTTGAGCAGGTGGCGGGCTTAAAGGAGGAGAAGGAGGAGCTGGAGGAAATCGTGGATTTCCTGAAAGACCCGGGCAAATACATCAAGGTGGGGGCCAGGATTCCCAAGGGCGTGCTTTTGGAGGGTCCTCCCGGAACGGGTAAGACCCTGCTTGCCAAGGCCGTGGCCGGGGAGGCCGGGGTGCCGTTCTTCAGCATATCCGGCTCCGATTTCGTGGAGATGTTCGTGGGCGTGGGCGCGTCCCGTGTCCGCGACCTGTTCGAGGAGGCTAAGAAAAACGCCCCCTGCATCGTGTTCATCGATGAGATCGACGCGGTGGCCAGGCGGCGGGGCACCGGCATGGGCGGCGGCCACGATGAGAGGGAGCAGACACTGAACCAGCTCCTGGTGGAGATGGACGGCTTCGGCGTCAATGAGGGCATCATCGTCATGGCGGCCACCAACCGGGTGGACAT
>CAOOJO010000551.1 GCA_948496895.1 uncultured Acetatifactor sp.
CGTGGGCGGCATCCGTGGATTGAAGGAGCTGGTGCGCAGGGTGCAGGAGCAGCGGCAGCTGACTTCGGAGAAAGGCTCCGGGGGAGAGGCCTTGTCCGCGGGACAGGAGAGCGGGACGGATATGGCGGTAGCGTTCTCCCTGTACCCCACATCCATGCAGGAGCTGTTCGCCGTGGCGGACGCGGGGAGGCTGATGCCGCCCAAGTCCACCTGGTTCGAGCCAAAGCTGCGCAGCGGGCTGTTCCTGCACTCGCTGGACTGAGGGGCCTGCGAGACAGGTTCTCCATTATGTAAGAAAAAATAATTCCCGGAAATGGCACAGAGAATGAAAACAGGAAGGAAAGGGCAGAAGTTATGGATAAAAAACTGTATGGACTGATGAACTGGCCAAAGATTGAGGAGATTATCTACTCGGAGTGCGACAATCCCCACGAACTGCTGGGCCCCCACAAATCCGGAAAGCAGACTTTGGTACAGGCATATTTCCCCGGCGCGGTGGAGGCGGACATCGTCTTCGATGTGAGTGAAAAAGAGGAGGGGCAGCATTCCATGGAGGAGAAACTCATGGAAGAAACGCAGACCGTCAGGATGCAGCTGGCGGACGAGGACGGATTTTTTGCCGCACTGCTCCCGCAAAAGCGGAGAGACCTTCCGCCCTACCATTATGTGGTAAAGGACAGGGAGGGCAACCTGCGCGCCCGCGGCGAGGCCTACCGCTTTGAACCCCTGATCACTAGCGATGATACCGAGAAATTCAAGAACGGCATCCACTATACCATATATGAGAAGCTGGGCGCCCACCCTATGGTCATCGATGGCATAAAGGGCGTGTACTTCGCCGTGTGGGCACCAAATGTCATGCGCGCCAGCGTGGTGGGAGACTTCAACGGCTGGGACGGAAGGCTCCACCAGATGAGGCGGCTCTGGGATTCAGGCATTTTCGAAATCTTTATCCCTGACGCAAAGGTGGGGGACAATTACAAATTCGAGCTCAAGGTGAAGGGCGGGCTGACCTATCTGAAGGCCGACCCCTACGGCAGCGCCGCGCAGCTGCGGCCGGAGACCGCCTCGGTGATTGCGGATCTGGAGAGCTTTGCCTGGGAGGATGGGGCCTTCCTGAAAGGCCGCACCGAATTCCAGACAGGGAACGCGCCCATGAGCGTATATGAGATGTACCTGGGCTCCTTCACGGATCCCGCTCCAAAAGCGGGGGAGGAAAATATGAAAGGAGAATACCTGGCGGAAAATGAAACTAAAGAAGACGGCGGGATAGTAGAAAAAGAGCCTTCCGGCGGCTACGCCAACTACCGGGAAATAGCCGCGAAGCTGATTCCCTATATCAAGGAGATGGGCTACACCCATGTAGAGCTGATGCCCGTGATGGAGCATCCCCTGGACGGCTCCTGGGGATACCAGGTGATTGGATACTACGCGCCCACGGCCAGATACGGCACCCCGGAGGACTTCATGTATTTCGTGAACGAGCTCCATAAGGCGGGCATCGGCGTAATCCTGGACTGGGTTCCGGCCCATTTCCCCAGGGACGCCTACGGGCTGTCCAATTTTGACGGCACCTGCCTCTATGAGCATCTCGACCCCAGACAGGGCAGCCATCCCCACTGGGGCACATTGATCTACAACTACGGCAGGCCCCAGGTCTCCAATTACCTGATCGCCAACGCCCTTTACTGGGTGGAGAAGTTCCACGCGGACGGTATCCGCATGGATGCGGTGGCCAGCATGCTCTACCTGGATTACGGGAAAAAGGACGGCGAATGGGTGGCCAATATGTACGGCGGCAAGGAGAACCTGGAAGCCATCGAGATGATCAAGCACCTGAACTCCGTCATGAAGAAGCGCAATCCGGGCGTGCTCAGCATCGCTGAAGAGAGCACGGCTTTCCCCAGGATTACCGGAGCGCTGGAGGAAGGCGGGCTGGGATTCGACCTGAAATGGAACATGGGCTTCATGAACGACTACCTGGGCTATATTAAATATGATCCTTATTTCAGGGCCCACCATCACGGAGAGCTGACCTTCAGCATGGTCTATGCATACAGCGAG
>CAOOJO010000552.1 GCA_948496895.1 uncultured Acetatifactor sp.
GTATCCTGATATCCCCCGGAAAATTCACAGAACCCAAAGGCGTAAAGCTGCGCCAGCGTGCATCTTTCGCTGCCATCCACCCATTCCATCTGCAGCAGCTCCGAAAGCATCTCCCTCATTCCGACAGTCATGAACAGGAACATCCTGTCCGGTTTTTCCAGGACAATCCTCTCCATCTCCTGTCGCAGCGTATCCGCAGGCTCCTCCTGACAGGGAATCAGCCTCCCCGTGAGCGCGGCATGCTCGTCCCGAATCAAGTCGTCTTCGATGGAGGCCAGGATAGTGCTTACGTGAACCTGGTCAGAAACCTGAACCTGAAGCTCCATGTCCTCTTCCAGGCACGGATACTGCTCCGGTGCCTCTCCCACAGCCCTGATTACCTCCGGCATCTCCACCTCGCCCTCCCGGATTTCCAGGACACGGATGTCAAACTCCCACATGTCCCCAAAGTCAAACAGATAGCTGAACTTCTGCCCCTTTCGCAGATCCAGCTCCCCCAGCAGCGTTGCTACCGACAGATCCGTATTCCGGTCCATGGCCTCCGAGGGCAAATATGTCCTCTTCATCATCCCCGCTCCCACCGTGAACGAGAAAAGATGGTCATCGTCAAAGGAGACAGCCCTTTGGATCGCGTCATGCAGGGCATAAAGAGAATCATCCAGATTCATCCGGATGACCCGGACACAGCCTGTATGCCTCACCGAAACCTCCAGGTCAATGGTCTGATCTGTATCAAACGCCGCTGTATTCTCAAATATCTCTGACAGCTTTTCCTCGGCTCCCTGCAGAAACCTGTCGGCATAATCTTTATAGGCACGCTCTGCCGCTGTGCTTCTGTCATCGTCCCACCGCTCGTCCTCCTCTTCTATTTCTATCTCCGTATTTTCATAAATATCCGAGACAATCTCCAGCAAAGGCCGCGCCTCTATTTCCCACCAGCGTTCCCACCTGTTCCCTTCCGGCCCGGACCTCCCGCAGACCCTGATAAGGCCAAGCTCCTCCAGGTACGTCACCAGAAGGTCCAGGCCCTCCCCAAAAAGTCCCATATCTTCCCGTAACCTCCTGGGCTTCCCATCGACCCAGGGCTTCTCCGCCGCAGCCCATTCCATGACTTTGTCCACATATAAGTCCCACAATTCCGTCACGCTGTCTGCATACCAGGAACCGTCCTGGCGCGCGAATGTCCCGTCAAACAAAAACACCACCAAAAACAATGCATACTGCTCCCACACCGACGTCTCATGGAAAGCTGCGCAATTCCTCCCCGGCTCCAGCCTGTTCCCCGCCCCATTGGTCTCCAGGATTTTATATTTTATGGCCACATAATAGAAAAACCGAATGAGCGGGTATTTGCCCTGAGGATGAACCGGCTCCTCAAACTCCTCCCGCCCATGCAGGAGCATGTTGATGGCAAAGCAGTCCTTCTTGCCGATATTTCTCGTCCTGGGAGCCAGCTTTACCTTATTCTGGGCTATATAGCCGCAAAATGCCCCAAAGTCCTGGCAGATTACAGCCGCCTCCTTTTCCAGCTGTTTCCAATCGCCATTCTGTTTTCCGCTCCGTCTGTCTTCTTTCTTCATTCGTTCCCCTCCTAGTATGTAGCTGTCCACTACAGCTCCCTGTCATCCCGCCGCCTGTTCCGCCAGTGTTGTCCGGCGGCTTTGGAAATAGGCATCCACAGCTTAAATCTGCATCTTCGAATACCCCTCACGCCTCACATACTCCCGAAATTCCACAGGCGTCATGCCCATATGCCTTTTGAACACCTTGCTGAAATAATTGCCCCCGGAAAAGCCGCAGGCCGTCCCCACGTCCCGGACGCTTTTCTCCCCGGAGGTCAGCATGTCCACCGCCCTGTCCAACCGAATCCTGGTCAGATAATCAATGGGCCTCCCCCCAGTCTCCCTGTAGAATTCCCGGGAGAGATGGCTCTGGCTCACCTGCAGGAAAGCCGCCACGTCCGCTATGCCCATGGGAGACGCGAAATGCGTCCTGATATACCCCTCCGCCCAGATCGGAAGAGCACACGTCTGAACTCCAGTCACTGAAGAGAATCGCGGGT
>CAOOJO010000553.1 GCA_948496895.1 uncultured Acetatifactor sp.
TCTGGAGGAGACGGGCTTCACCATGGACGAGGCAGGCTTCGCTGTCTGCATGCAGCATCAGAGGGAGACAGCCAGAAAGGCACGCAAGACCACCAACTACATGGGAGCCGACGTGACGGTGTACGAGTCCATCGACGCGTCCATCACCACCCAGTTCGTGGGCTACGACAGGCTCCAGCACAATTCGAAGATTACCGTGCTGACCACGGAGAACGAGCTGGTGGAGGCCCTGACGGACGGCCAGATGGGCACGGTCATCGTGGAGGAGACGCCCTTCTACGCCACCATGGGCGGCCAGAATGCCGACACGGGTGTCATCACCACGGCAGACGGCAGCTTCCAGGTGAAGGATACCGTAAAGCTCCTGGGCGGCAAGGTAGGCCATATCGGCACTGTCACAAAGGGCATGCTGAAGGTGGGAGATACGGCCACGCTCACTGTGGATGGGGCGAAGCGGGGCGATACCTGCAAGAACCACAGCGCCACCCACCTGCTGCACAAGGCCCTCCGGGAGGTGCTGGGCAGCCATGTGGAGCAGTCCGGCTCCTACGTGGACGGGGAGAGGCTGCGCTTCGACTTCAGCCATTTCGCGGCCATGACCAGGGAAGAGCTGGACAGGGTGGAGAAAATCGTAAACGAGCAGATAGCGGCCAACCTGCCAGTGGTGACGGAAGTGATGGGCATCGAGGATGCCAGGAAGACCGGGGCCATGGCCCTGTTCGGCGAGAAATACGGAGAGGAAGTCCGGGTGGTGAAGATGGGAGACTTCTCCGTGGAGCTCTGCGGCGGCACCCATGTGGCCAATACCGGGGCCATCTCCGCCTTCAAGATTCTGTCTGAGAACGGCATCGCGGCGGGCGTCCGCAGGATTGAGGCCCTGACAGGCAATGGCGTGTTTTCCTATTACAAAGGGGTGGAGCAGACCCTCGAGGAGGCGGCCAGGGCGCTTCGCGCCACACCTGCCACGCTGGTGGAGAAAATCGAACATGTGATGGCAGAGGTAAAGGCTCTGTCCTCAGAGCTGGAATCCCTGAAGGCCAAGGCGGCCAAGGAAGCCCTGGGAGACGTGATGGACAATGTGGTAGAGGTGAAGGGCGTGAAGCTCCTGGTGGCCAGCGTGGACAATGTGGACATGAACGGGCTGCGGGACCTGGGCGACCAGCTTAAGGCTAAGCTGGGCCAGGGCGTCATCGTGCTTCTGTCAAACGCGGGAGGCAAGGTGAACATGATCGCCATGGCCACGGAGGAAGCTCTTTCCAGGGGGGCACATGCGGGGAACCTGATCAAGGGCATCGCCGGAAAGGTAGGCGGCGGTGGCGGCGGAAAGCCGGGCATGGCCCAGGCGGGCGGCAAGAACCCGGCAGGCATTCCCGAGTGCATTGCTGAGGCCGCGAAGGTGCTGGAGAGCCAGATAAACAAATAAATTTACAAAAAACTGATTATTTTTCAATCATTGGGCATACTGGGAGTGAGGAACAAACTTACAGATTGCAGAGAGATGCAAAAGAGAGGTGCCAAAATGAAAAGAAAGATAATTGGAAAGACGATAATAACGCTGCTGACCGCCCTGATATTCGTGCTGGTGCCCGTCATCCGGCCAGACCAGCCGGTAAAGGCCGCGGGCGACGGGGCGGTTCCAGTGCTGAGCGGATCTGTGGAGGATACCACCGATGACTGGAATGTGATGGTAGAGCGGCTTGGCCAGGCGATTCAAAACGGCACAGGCCAGAATGTGAGCTTTCAGGTGGGGAACCACTTCGAAATTCCCGCGGATATCCTGAGCAGGCTGGCCGGAAGGAATGCCACCCTGGCCCTGCACACCAGCAATGGGGTCACGTTCAGCATAAGCGGCAGGGAGATTTACGCTGTAGACACTCCGTTTGTAGTCGATTTGTCCTTTGACTCTGTCATCCCTGACGAGGTGCAGGGGCAGCTTTCGGGGAGCGATACCATCAGGCAGTTCTCCATGGAGCAGAAGGATGCCTACCCCTGCGTCCTGAACGTCCATCTGGCGCTGGGCGAGGAATATGTCGGCAGGCATGCCGTCCTGTA
>CAOOJO010000554.1 GCA_948496895.1 uncultured Acetatifactor sp.
TGAGGTGGCCTCCAAGGACACCATGAACTGGTTCAGCCTGGAGGACGGCAAGACCTACGGCTATCCCGACTACTCCAACGGCCAGGAGGTCTATGACAGCAATCTCCTGAAGGCCACCACGGCCTTTGCGGTGAGGAAGGATGTGTATGCGGCGATCGGGGAGCCCGAGATGGGGACGCCGGATCAGTTCCTGGACGCGCTGCGCAAGATAAAGGAGCAGTTCCCGGACCTGATTCCCTTTGGCTCCAACTCCATGACGGACAGCACGGGATCCCTGGGGGCGGATCTCCAGAATTTCCTGGGAGTGCCCATTGAGAATGAGGACGGCACATGGTATGACCGGAACATGGATGAAGACTACCTGGCATGGATCCGCACCCTGAACGCGGCATACAAGGAGGGGCTGATCAGCGACGACAACTTCTCCGACGACGGCACGGCCCATGAGGACAAGGTGAAGACGGGCAAATACGCATGCCTCTTCATCGGCGGCACGCCCCAGCGCTCCGGCCCCCTGCAGATATGGCGCAGCAGCAACCCGGAGGCGGAATACATCGCCATAGACGGGCCCCAGAGCACGGTAGGCCATGGGCCCACCCTTTCCCAGGCAGGGCTTTCGGGCTGGATGATAAACTATATCTCCAAGGACTGCAAGGATCCCATCAAGGCCATCGAGATCTTCACCTACCTGATCTCCGATTACGGCGGGCTGATCTGCAAGTACGGCGTGGAGGGAGAGACCTATACCATCAACGGCGACGGAAAATATGAGCTGCTGCCCGAGGTGAAGGACATGCAGCAGAACGACAACGAGCAGTTCAAGAAGGTGTACCGTCTGTCGGAGTTCATCGTGTTCGGACACGACAAGTATGATTCCTATGGGGCGGATGTATCGGAATCCATCGTGCAGATGCAGAAATGGGGCGAGGGGAAGCTGAAGACCCAGTTCATCATCGAGAACATCAATCCGGACCAGGGCACCGCGGAGGCCCGCTCCAAGAGCGCCATCGACACCAACTGGAACACCACCCTGACCAGCCTGATCCGCTGCGGCAGCGACGCCGAGTTCGACCAGCTCCTGGCCGACCATGTAAGCTTCCGGGAGCAGAACAACTGGGACAGCATCGTGGCCTCCTACAATGAGAAGATGGAGAGGAACAGACAGAAGCTGGAGCAGTAAAGGTCTTGTGCCAGGCATTGGACGGAGGTTGGGACGATGAAGATATATACGACAAATCAAAGGGAACATTACGTGGAGACGGAAAAGGAGTTTGCCTGTGGGGAGCATGTGGAGTTCGGGCTGATCAAAATCTACCCGGAGGAGCAGCGGCAGGAGATCCTTGGATTCGGCGGGGCCTTTACGGAGGCCTCCGCCTGGGTATGGAGCCGGATGGGCAGGAAGCAGAAGGAGGAGCTGCTGGATCTGTACTTTGGGGACAGGGGCAGCCACTATACTTTCTGCAGGACGCATATCCAGAGCTGCGACTTCTCTTTGGGCAACCGCAGCTATTTGAAGGGGGAGGATCCGGAGAGCTTTTCCATAGAGGGCGATAGGGCATATCTGCTCCCCTTTATCAAGGCGGCCCAGGAGAGGGAACCCGGGATACAGTTCCTGGCCTCCCCCTGGAGCCCTCCGGCTTTCATGAAGAGCAACGGGGAGATGAACCACGGCGGAACCCTTTTGGAGGAATACTATGATGCCTGGGCGGATGTGATGGTGAAGTACGTACAGGCCTATGCGGGGGAGGGCGTCCCTATTTCCCGGATGACCATCCAGAACGAGCCCATGGCGGTGCAGAAGTGGGAGTCCTGTATCTTCACGGGGGAAAAGGAGCGGGAGTTTGCCTGCGGGCATCTGCGCAGGAAGCTGGACCAGGCAGGCCTGTCCGACGTGAAGCTTGCGGTGTGGGATCACAATAAGGAAATGATTTTGGAGCGCACGGGGGAGATCTTCTGCCAGGAGGAGGCCAGGCAGGCCGTGGACGGCATCGCGTTCCACTGGTACACGGGGGACCATTTCGAGGCGCTGGCGGCGGTGCGGGAAAAGTATC
>CAOOJO010000555.1 GCA_948496895.1 uncultured Acetatifactor sp.
GAGAGGCTTTCAGGATATCCATGGGCGATTTCCCCTCCCCCTTTTCCCCGAAATGGGCGATGAGGAAAGGCCAGAAATCGCTGTATAGGTATCCCCCATTCTCTTCAAAGACTTTTTCGTAGTCCGACTGGGCCTGACGTTTCATCCGCGCATCGCCGTCCGTCTGTCCCTGGCCATCCTTCCGCGCCGTTCCGCCCCCATCCTCCAGCTCTCCTCCCATCTGTGATTCCAGAGCATCGAAGACCTCCTGGTCGAAATAAGTGCGGCACAGAAAGCGGTTCCCGTTGTCGGTATATCCCGTGATCACTCCCCACTCGGGAGCCACCCGCAGATTGATGGCCAGCACCGGCCTGCCCCTCCGGATATCCTCCATGATGGCCTGGCGCTCCGCTTTCCGCTCCTGCTTCTCCAGCCTCTCCACCATGCGGCAGCCATAGCCGATAGCGCTGTACAGCGGCGTGGCGTAGTCGTAGGCCACAAGGGCGTCGGTACAGCTATAGTCCCAGACATCGGTGAAGCAGGTACGATAACAGGCCCCACTCATCCCCATGATCTGCTCATAGGTGTAGGGCTCCCCCATATAGGCCAGAGCCGCCTGGAGCGCGCCCGCCCAGGGGCTTTCCAGACCCTCCGCCCCCTTCTCCCAGGACAGAGGCCTCACGTTCTCCAAAATGCATTTGGAATCATCCCCCAGCACCAGCCTCGTGCCATGGTTCCCGTAATAGACGGCCTGGTTCTCTGGGCAGCTCAGCACATGGATCCCCTCCCCGTTCAGGTAGATCAAGGTCAGATATTCCGTGTCGTCGCTGGCGGTGCTGCTGGGGAAAGTCTCATGGTTCACCGGTATCCGGTCCCATTTGAAATACGCATAATGCTCCATCTTCTGCATGGCGGAGACGTATTCCTTCCCGTTCCCATAGTAAGCGTCCAGGATCCGGAGCCCCTCCTCCGGCGCTAAGCCTGCGCTCTTCCTGTCCAGGGTCAGGTTCTGGTTCTGCAGGGCATAGGAAAAGCCCACGCCCTCCGGCGTCTGGAACTTAACGGTCAGGACCTTCAGGCGGTCGCTCTCCAGGGAGGCGCCGGTGAAAGCCTGGTTCACATAGACGTCCAACACATTGTCCCGCACCAGATTGTCCAGGAAGCGGGTCACTGGCACTTCCGTCTCTCCGTCCGTGTACACCGCCTCCAGGATGAAAAGCTCCCTGGGGCACAGCAGGCTGTCGATGCTGCAATCCAACGCCTCCGCCAGGGCCGGCAGGATGGCCGTGTCCGGCAGGCACTTCGCGTTCTCCCATTTGGATACGGCCTGGGGGCTGACCTGCAGCCGCTCCGCCAGGGCCTCCCCTGTGTATCCCCGCTCCCTGCGCAGGGATGCAATCCTTCTTGCGATTTTTTCCAATTCCATCATAGTGTTTTACCTCCAATCTGTCTTCAACGCTGTGAGTTTGGTGCCATAATAGAATCCAAAATAGGATTTTATTATCTAAGTGCTATTGTAAGCAAAATCAACGGCATTTACCAGGTATATCAAGTGAAACAGAAGCGGAAAATATCAACCTGTAGTTGAAAGCTTGGCTCCCTGAAAATTTTCCGAAAAGCTCTTGCTTATGACGCTGCGTAATGATTTATAATAGGCTTCAGGAGGGAAAGGACTATGGCAAAATACAGAGCGATTCCAGAGGGATATATGACAGTCGGAGCAGTTGCGAAGAAAATGGGAATCACTGTCCGGACTTTGCAGTATTACGACAAAGAAGGGCTGCTCTCTCCATCAGCGGAAAGCGAGGGTAGGCGCAGGCTTTATACGGACAAGGATTTAGTTATGCTTCATCAGATTGTGTCCCTGAAATCATTAGGATTTTCTTTGGATGATATAAAACGACACCTGATTTCTTTGGAGACACCGGCGGATGTCGCAAACGCTCTTACGAAACAGGCTGATAACATACAGGAAAAAATAGCGCAGCTGACGGCTTCCTTGACGGCCATCCAACAGTTAAACTGTAACGCTTTCAAAATTAGGTATGCTATGGGCGGCAGTATCTGACC
>CAOOJO010000556.1 GCA_948496895.1 uncultured Acetatifactor sp.
ATTTGACGGGAGGCTTTCGGGCACCTGGAAGAGAGTGGGTGCGGAACAGAACGGAGAGGTGCGCGTAGACGGGCTGGAATATGACATCAATATACTGGAGACGGGAGAGTTCTATCTGGCGGGAGACTGGATGCGCCTTATGGAAGAGCAGATTCCCCTGCCGTCCATGACCGCAAAGGATGGAAAGACAGATTTCGTGGACGCGGCGAAGAGCGTGTATGATGATGGACAGCAGTCCGCGAACAGCATCTATACCCTTTTGCCATCGATTTCTGACCTGTCGGTGACCTATGAGCTGACTGACTATGAAGTGGAGGAAGACGATTCGCTGAAGGTGTTTTATGGGAACAGAGAGGAGGACGGGCTGACCATCCATGTTCAGGGCAATTACCAGGACGGTCCGCTGACAGTGAAGACTATAGACACCAGCATCCATTTTCGACTGTATCCTTATATGAATAGTTGGTTTTTCCCCAGCCTGGAGGGCAGATGGGAGGACAACAACGGCTACATATGGGCGTTTCGGATTTCCAGAGAATTGGAGGGGAGCAGTTTTTCCGTAATCTTTGCCATGAAGGACGCTACAGGCCAGGTGCATGAGGGCAATCGTTTTATGGAGAGCTATGATTTTAGCACGGGAACGGATGGTCTGCACATTACCTTCCAGGACGGCATCACGGTTCCGAAATATACGATAATAAGCTATGACGGAATGACCCTGGAGCTGGAGGGCGACGATGGCAGCAGCCTTGTCCTGACCAGGAGCTGAGCATGAGAGTTACTGGTGAGCCGGATGTTCCCTGGGGAGAAATATGAGAAATGGGCTAATTGGGCGGCAGGGAGCAAGTTCTAGACCGTGGTGCAGCAGCTCCCTTTGTTCAAAGAAAACAGTGATGGAAACCTCTTGCCTACAGACCGCAATGATATTATAATGAAAGCGGATTCAAAGAAAAAGAGGAAAGCTGAGTGGATACAATGAAAATGACAATGAAAAAAGCCCCCATGGGCTGGAACAGCTACGACTACTATGACACTACTGTCACTGAAGAGCAGGTAAAGGCCAACGCCGACTACATGGCGGCCCATCTAAAGGACTGCGGCTGGGAGTACGTGGTGGTGGACATCCAGTGGTACGCGAAGGACGCCGGGAGCCGCAGGAGCGAGTTCCAGTACATCCCATTCGGGGACATGGAGATGGACGGCCATGGCAGATATCAGCCCGCAGCGAACCGTTTTCCCTCGGCGGCGGAGGGCAAGGGCTTCGGCCCCCTGGCGGCCTATGTCCACAGCCTGGGCCTGAAGTTCGGCATCCATATCATGCGCGGGATCCCCAGGCTTGCGGCCCATCAGCATCTGCCCGTGGCGGGCTCCGGCTACACAGCGGCGGACGCGGCGGATGCGGCCTCCATCTGCGGCTGGAATCCGGACATGTACGGCGTGCGGGACAATGAGGCGGGACAGGATTATTACGACTCCCTGATAAAAATGTACGCGGACTGGGGCGTGGACTTCATCAAATGCGACGATATCTGCGATAGCTGGATGTACAGAAACGACAGCTTCAGCGGCTGGCACGAGACCAGGATGCTCCATGAAGCCATAGAGAAATCAGGCCGGGACATCGTCTTAAGCCTCTCCCCCGGCCCCGCCCACATCGACAGGGCCTGGCAGTACGGAAAATACGCCAATATGTGGCGCATCACGGACGATTTCTGGGACAAGTGGGAGCATCTGGCGAACATGTTCCACCGCTGCGAGCTCTGGCAGGACCATGTGGCGGAGGGCTCTTACCCGGACTGCGATATGCTGCCCTTAGGCAAGCTTGGCGGAGGCTTTGGCAAGGGGGAATGGGATACCAATTTCACGAGAGAAGAGCAGAAGACCATGCTGACCCTCTGGTGCGTCTTCGGCTCCCCCCTGATGGTGGGCGCGGAGCTGACGAAGCTGGACGAGTGGACCAGGTGGCTTTTGACCAGGAAGGATATCCTGAAGCTCACAGGCAATTCATATGTAGGAAAGCAGGTAGAGCGGGACGAGGGACAT